>QKHF01000042.1 GCA_003250135.1 Paracoccaceae bacterium
AACCCATGGCGCGGCCCTGCTCGCAGGATGCGCGCAGCCCGTCCTCGTCCTTGAAGGCGTTGTAGACGCCGTCGACGATGGCGATGCCGTAGGCCCGGGCGGCGAGGACACAGAGGCTGAGCGCGGTCATCACCGGCGCGCGGTCCGGCGTATGCGCTGCGCCCAGATCGGCCACCAGATCGTTGGTGCCCATGATGAAGCCCCCCAGACGGGGGGTGGAGGCGGCGATCGCCTCGGCGTGCAGCACGCCGCGCGGGGTCTCCACCATCGCCCAGATGGAGGTGGATTCGGGCGCGCCCGCGCGGTTCATCAGCGCCTCGACCTCTTCGATCATCGCGGGGGAGGACACCTTGGGAATGGCGATTGCGTCGGGCCCCGCGGCCGCGACGGCGGCCAGATCCGCCTCGCCCCATTCCGTGTCGAGCCCATTGATCCGGACGATCAGCTCGCGCCCGCCATAGCCGCCCGCCTTCACGTTCTCGCAGACAAGCTCGCGCGCGGTCTTCTTCTCGGCCGGAGCTACGGCGTCCTCTAGATCAAGGATCAATCCGTCGGCGGGCAGGCTGCGGGCCTTGTCTAGCGCGCGCGGGTTGGAGCCGGGCATGTAAAGAACGGAGCGGCGGGGGCGATTGGACATCTGAACGTTTCCTGGCTGGGCTGTTTTGCGGGCGCAATGTGGCCGGGCGCGGCCGCATGCGCAAGCCGCCGCCGCAGGTTTCTGTGTGATTCCTCAAGCCGGACGACCTGTTGATTTGCGGCCACAGGCGGGCGCAGAGTCCATCATCCATTTCGCACCTGCACAAAAATCGGCTGATTCTGAGGTAAGGTGATCCTGTTCTGACGAACGCCGCGGTTTGGGAGGAGACCAGACGCGGTGCTAAAAATGAAGCGTGCGACGTCGGGCGAATATGATCGAGCAAGCAATGGCGCGATCAGCCGCTGACATCGTGTGACGAACTTTAACAGCGCAGCGACAGGCGGCTTTCGCGCCGGAAAGGCGAGAAACCGATGACGCGACTTATTTCACTCTCATTGGCTGCGGCTCTGCTGTTCGCGGCGTTCGCGTCCGCGACGGCGAAAGCCGAGCAGGGGCCTGTCTGCGCGCCCCGCGACACGATCGTCGAAAAGCTGACGACCCAGTTCAAGGAGACCCGCCGCAGCTACGGCCTGCAGGGCGCGGCGGCGGTGTTTGAGATCTACGCCTCGGAAAAGGGGACGTGGACGATGATCATGACGCAGACCACGGGCGTCACCTGCGTACTGGCCGCCGGAGACGCGTGGAGCGAGGAGAAGGCCGCGCTGCTGGCGGAGGGCGATCCGGCCTGAGGCCTCAGATCGCGGCGCGGCTGTACCGGTCGGGGCGGGGCCAGGCCCAGCCCACATGGATCGCGCCGTAGACCCGGCCGCCATCGGGGAAGGGGCGCGTCTCCTTCAGCGTGAAGTGCTTGTCATGGGCCAGCGTCGCGTTGCGGATGCGGGGCCAGACGATCTGGCGCAGGAAATCCTGATCGGCGTAGCGGAAGCTGCGCTTGGCCAGATACGCCTGGCAGATCGGGGCCAGCTTTGGCAGGAGCCCGGTGAAGCCGCCCCAAAGTCCCGCCATCATCGGCTCGCAGTGCAGGACGTGGTCGCGCATGACGTGGAACGGCGCGTCGGAATTGTGCAGCCAGTCCTCGATCGCCAGCCGTTCGCGCGGGGTCAGCGGCGAGTCCACGTCGCGGATCAGCACCACGTCCACATCCGGGTCGTCGAACGCCCAGAACCGCCAGAACAGCCCGTCCCACTGGGTATTGACCTTCTGCACCACCCGGACATTGGCGCCGGTCTGCGCAAGTTCCTGCAAGACGTCCTTCGGCGTGTCTGGCGCGCAATAAAACCGGGGCGTGAAGTCGGAGAACGCGGCGGCCGCGTTCCACGCGTTGGCGATGGCGCAGTCGAAGTAATATTTGTTGTCGCCGAACAGGCAGTAGGAGATGACGTTTCGCGCTTTCGTCGCCGGATTGAACGGGCGCGGGCGCTGCCGGGCGGCGGGCGCGGCCTTGCCGAGCGGATGCAGCGTGTCGCGCGCGATCAGCGCTTTCTGGCCCCACTCCGCCGAGCCCTTGAGATTTCCGAGATGCGCGTAGGCGCGGCCGACGCCGGCCAGCAAGGTGTGGCCCGGATCGCCGAATTCCGCCGCGAGCTTGAGGTGCTTCAGCGCCTCTTTCGGGCGTCGCGCGTCGACCAGGATGGAGCCGAGGTTCTGATGGCAGACGCGCTTGGCGAGCTCGTCGTCGCCCTGATCTGCCAGTTTCGCGGCGGCCTCCAAGTCCTGAAGCGCGCTTTCGCGGTCGCCGCCGCGCTCCTTGGCCAGTCCCCGGAACATCAGAACTTTCGCCGTGCCGGGATAGTCCCGCAGCGCCTGATCGGTGAGCGCGATCACCTGCTCGACCGGGGCGGCGAGCACCGCGCCCTGCAAAATCCTCAGATACTCGTCCAGCGACTTCGGCTTCTCCGCCGTCTCCAGCTCGGTCATACGCACGCCTCCACAACTTCGCCGGCAGCCTAACCGAATT
>QKHF01000298.1 GCA_003250135.1 Paracoccaceae bacterium
CGGCGCCTGTAGCAGAAGGGCATGAGCACGCCTTTCGATCCGGCCCAGGACGGCCCCGATTTCTCACTTGAGGCCGCCTGCGGCGCCCGCCCGGTCTGCGGGGTGGACGAAGCCGGACGCGGACCCTGGGCCGGGCCGGTCGTGGCCGCCGCGGCGATCCTCGACCCGGCCGACATTCCCGACGGACTGAACGATTCAAAGAAGCTGACGGCGAAGCGCCGCGAGACGCTGTTCGGGGCGCTGACGGACGGACCCGCGTTGATCGGCGTCGGCATCGCCTCGGTCGAGGAGATCGACGCGCTCAACATATTGGAGGCGACGTATCTGGCCATGCGCCGGGCCGTCGCCGCCCTACCCGAAGCCCCTGCGTTGGCGCTGATCGACGGCAACCGCGCGCCCCGCGACCTGCCCTGCGCCTGCCAGACGGTGATCAAGGGCGACGGACGGTCGCTCTCCATCGCCGCGGCCTCGATCGTCGCCAAGGTGACGCGCGACAGGATCATGGCGAAGCTCGCCGTGGCCCATCCGGGATATGGCTGGGAAACCAATCAGGGATATGGCGCGAAGGCGCATCAGGAAGCCCTTTTGCGTCTTGGGGTTACCCCCCACCATCGGCGTTCCTTCAAGCCCATACACAAGATATTGGATGAAGAAGCTATTTAAAGTCATTGATTCAAAATAACTATTGACGATTCAATTTCGATCGCCGATTACTGGTGTCAACGGGGTGACGACCAATAAGGGCGATCCGCATGGGCGCGACACAAATCACGGCGGCGAAAGATGCCAAAAGCCTCAAACGCCTGCCGGTGGGGGAGATTCTGCTGGGCGACTGCGTGGAGGCGATGAACGCGCTTCCCGAGAAGAGCGTCGACCTGATCTTCGCCGATCCGCCCTACAACCTGCAGCTCCGGCAGGAGCTTCACCGCCCGAACAACTCGCTGGTCGACGCGGTCGATGACGAGTGGGACCAGTTCTCCAGCTTCGCCGCCTATGACCGCTTCACCCGCGACTGGCTGACCGCCGCGCGACGGGTGCTGAAGGATGACGGCGCGCTCTGGGTGATCGGCTCGTACCACAACATCTTCCGCCTCGGGACCGCGGTTCAGGACCTCGGTTTCTGGATTCTCAACGACGTGGTGTGGCGCAAGACCAACCCGATGCCGAACTTCCGCGGCAAGCGCCTGACCAACGCGCATGAGACGATGATCTGGGCCGCCAAATCCGAGGCCGGGAAATACACTTTCAACTACGACGCGCTGAAGGAGCTGAACGAGGGCGTGCAGATGCGCTCGGACTGGCTTCTGCCGATCTGCAACGGCGTGGAGCGGCTGCGCGACGACGACGGCGAGAAAGTGCATCCGACGCAGAAGCCCGAAGCGCTGCTGCACCGGGTGATGATCGCCTCGACCAAGCCCGAGGATATCGTGCTGGACCCGTTCTTCGGCACGGGCACCACCGGCGCAGTCGCCAAGCAGCTCGGCCGGCGCTTCATCGGCATCGAGCGCGAGAAATCCTACGCCGAGGCCGCCCGCAAGCGCATCGACGGCGTCCGCCGGTATGAGCGCGCCGCGCTGCGCGTCACCGAAGGCAAGCGCGCCCAGCCCCGCATTCCGTTCGGGCAGCTGGTGGAGCGGCGCCTGCTGGAGCCGGGCGACGTGCTGACATCGATCAACGGCCGCCACATGGCCAAGGTCCGCGCCGACGGCACGCTGGTCGCCGCCGACATCACCGGCTCGATCCACAAGGTCGGCGCGCATCTGGAACACGCGCCCAGCTGCAACGGCTGGACCTACTGGCATTTCAAATCCGCCGAAGGGCATCTGCCCATCGACGTTCTCAGGCAGAAAATTCGCGCGGAGATGACTGATTGAGGCCGAGCTTTACTTGACTGTCCCCTAGATTAAGCCCTGCCGCCTGCGGGCTTATCCACTGGCCCCCCGTTCCCAACACGGGGGGCTTTTTTCTTTTCTGGGGATGATCGGACAGTCGATTGGCAGACTCCGTGGTCATACCGATGATCGGCTGCGCGGCGGATCGGGCTGGCCCTCCTCTTACCCGTCTTCGGACGCCGCGCCATCCAGCGCCGACAGGCCCAGCCTTAGCGCCTTTTTCATCACCGTGGGCAGGGCGGCCTCTTCCAGCGCGGCGCGGGGCATGAACCGCCCTTCGGCGGGCGCGATGTCGGCGACGCGGGCGACGCGCAGCCCCAGCCGCAGGTGAAAATGCGTAAAGGTGTGGCGCGCCTCCAGCCCGGACTCGCGCCAGTCGGCGGGGAACGGGGCGGCGGCGTCGACCTCGGCCTCGCCCGGCCCCTCCTCCGTCCAGTCGGTTCCCGGCGGCTCAAGCATCCCGCCCAGAAGCCCCGCGTCCGGCCGTCGGCGCAGCAGCACAGCGCCCGCCGGGTCCACCGCAACATAGGCTACGCCGAACCGCACGGGCTTCACCTTTTTCGGCGCCTTGCGGGGCAGGTCCGCGGCGATCCCCAGCGTCCGCGCGCGGCAGCGCTCCATCCAAGGGCAGATCCCGCAGGCCGGACTGGTCGGCGTGCAGATCGTGGCGCCGAGGTCCATCGCCGCCTGCGCGTAATCGCCGGGGCGCGCATCCGGCGTCAGAGATCCCGCCAGCGCCTTCAGTTCCGGCTTGGCGGCGGGCAAGGGCGTCTCGACGGCGTGGAGCCGCGCCATCACCCGCTCCACATTGCCGTCCACCACCACGGCGCGCCGGTCGAAGGCGATGGCGGCGACGGCCGCGGCGGTGTAGGGGCCGACGCCGGGCAAGGCCAGCAACTCGGCCTCCGTCTCGGGAAACCGCCCGTCGTGGTCTCGCGCCACCACCCCGGCGCATTTGTGCAGGTTGCGGGCGCGGGCGTAATAGCCGAGCCCCGCCCAAAGGCTCAGCACGTCGTCCAGTTCGGAGGCGGCCAGCGCCGCAACGGTGGGCCAGCGGGCGGTGAACCGCTCGAAGTAGGGTTTGACGGCGGCGACGGTGGTCTGCTGCAGCATGATCTCGGACAGCCAGACGCGGTAAGGATCGGGCCGCTCGCCCGCCGCGCGTCCGGCCGGGCCGGTGCGCCAGGGCAGGGTCCGGGCGGCGCGGTCATACCAGTCCAGAAGCTCGGCCGAGGCCACCGACTTCGAGGGCGCCCCTTGACCTTCCGCGCTCTGGCGGTCAACTGCTTGTGAGCGCACTGGGCGGACCCTTTCCTTACTCTCGCCGCATTCCGCCCCATATCGCTTGTCGCCAAGGCCCGCAAACGGAGCGCGCATGACCGACGACAATGACGCTGGGAAAGCCGAAGGCAAGCCCCCTCGCAAGGGCGGCCTGAGCGAACGCGCGCTCTGGGGCGAGCAGCGCGCGCGCGGCTTCTTCGCGGCGTCCGACTATGTGAAGAAGACGGTGCGCAAGGCGGGATCGTCGCACGGCTTCGCTGAAAGCCGCCTGCTGACCCAGTGGCGTGAGACGGTGGGAGAAGAACTCGCCGCGCTTTGCGAGCCGGTGCGCGTCAGCTACGCCGCCAAGGCGTTCGGCGCGACGCTGATCGTCTGGTGCGACGGCGCCCGCGCGCCCGAAGTGGAGATGCTGAAGCCGCGCCTGCTTGAACGCGTGAACCAGAAATACGGCTACAACGCCATCACGCGCGTCCACATCTCGCAATCCGAGAAACCGCCGCAACGGCGCCGGACGCCGGGCGCGCCTCGGCTCCGGTCCCTGACGACGGCGGAGGAGCGTCAGGTCGAAGAGCTGATTTCCGACATCGGCGACCCCGGCCTGAAAGAGGCGCTGCGCCGCCTCGGCCGCAATGTGAAATCCCGCGTCCCCGCCCCGGCCGATGGCCCGGCGACGCCCCGATCCGACATGAAATCGAACCAAGATTCAGCGTCCGAGGGCCCTAGCGCTCCGCCGACGCGCTCCCATTCCTGAAAGGACCTCGCCTTATGACCCGTTTTGCGCTCACCCGTCGCTCGGCCCTGATCGGCGCCGGCGCCGCCGCACTGATCGCCGGCGCTCCGCTATCCGCGCTGGCCGACGAGACGCCCTTTGCGGTCGGCGCGCAGGCGCTGGGCGCGGAGGACGCCCCGGTGACCATCGTCGAATACGCCTCGCTCACCTGCCCGCACTGCGCCAATTTCCACGCGACGCTGTGGCCGGACCTGAAGGCGCAGTTCATCGACACCGGCAAGGTGCGGTTCATCATGCGCGAGGTCTATTTCGACAAGTACGGCCTCTGGGCGGCGATGGTCGCGCGCTGTGGCGGGTCCGACACCTACTTCCCCTTCGTCGACGTCTTCTTCAAGCGCCAGAAAGAGTGGACCGGAGGCGATCAGGGCCAGATCGTCGAAAACCTTCGACGGATCGGCAAGCAGGGCGGGCTCTCGGACGCGGATCTTGACGTCTGCCTCGGTGATGAGGATTTCGCCCGCGGCCTGGTCTCCGACTATCAAACCAACGCCGAGAAGGACGGCGTGCGCTCCACGCCCACCTTCTTCATCAACGGCGAGCTGTTCGAGGAAGCGCGCACGATCGAGAACTTCGCCGCGGCGATCGAGAAGCACATGTAGGAACAGCGGGCGAACACTCACAGGCCGGCGCCATATATGGCGCCTATATCCACAACTTTCTCAATATCGGCGCCACTCATCAATTGACTGTGGCGCCAACCCGGCCTTACGCTTTGTCTAGGGCAGACAAAACAAAAAGGCTGGGCGGTGCAGGTCTCCAGGCTCCGGCTTTCGGGCTTCAAATCCTTCGTCGATCCGACGGAGCTGACCATCGCCCCCGGGCTGACCGGGGTGGTCGGGCCCAATGGCTGCGGCAAGTCCAACCTTCTTGAGGCCTTGCGCTGGGCGATGGGCGAGAACCGCCCGACCGCGATGCGCGGCGCCGGCATGGAGGACGTGATCTTCGCAGGCGCCTCCACCCGCCCGCCGCGAGCCTACGCCGAAGTCTCGATCATCCTCGACAACGCCGACCGGCTGGCCCCCGTGGGGTTCAACGATGCGGACGTGCTCGACATCACCCGCCGCATCACCCGCGACATCGGCTCCGCCTTCAAGGTGAACGGCAAGGACGTGCGGGCGCGCGACGTGCAGATGCTGTTCGCGGACGCCGCCACCGGCGCGCATTCCCCGGCGCTGGTTCGGCAGGGGCAGATCGGCGAGCTGATCAACGCCAAGCCCAAGGCGCGGCGAAAGATCCTGGAGGATGCAGCGGGCATCGGCGGGCTTTACCAGCGCCGTCACGAGGCCGAGCTGAAGCTTAAAAGCGCCGAGGCGAATCTGGAGCGGGTCGACGACGTCATCCAGAATCTCGACCAGCAGCTTTCCAGCCTCGCCCGGCAGGCGCGGCAGGCGCGGCGCTATCGCGAGATCGCCGAGCAGCTTCGCGGGGCCGAAGCGCTGCTTCTCTATCGCCGCTGGCGCGAGGCCAAGGACGCGCTGGACGCCGCGCAGGCGGAACTGACCGAGGCGACGCGCCGGGTGGCCGCCGCCACTGCCGCCGCGACGCAGGCGGGGCGGACGCGCGAGCAGGCCGCCGACGCGATGGCGCCCCTGCGCGAGGAGGAGGCGATCGCGGGTGCCTCTCTGCACCGGCTGACCGTTCAGCGCGAGCAGTTGGAGGAGAAGGAGCGCCAGGCCCGCGGGCAACTGGCGGGCCTGGAGCGGCGCATCCAGCAACTTGGCGCCGATCTCGAGCGCGAGGAAGGTCTGGCGGCGGACGCGGGCGGCGTGCTGGAGCGACTGGAGGCCGAAGAGGCGGAGTTGAAAGCGGCCGCGGCCACCGAGGGCGAACGGCTGGCCGAGGCGGAAGGCGCCGACCGGGCGGCCTCGGCCGTTCTGGCCGAGCGCGAGACGGAGCTGGACGCGCTGACCGAGCGGGCGGCGCGGGTCGCGGCGCGGCGCACGGCGGCGGAGCGGCGCGCGGCGGAGGCGCAGGCGGCGCGGGACAAGATCGCGCGCGAGATCGAGGGCGCGCGGGCGGAGATCGCCGCGCTCGACGCCCAGATCGCAACAGCCGAGGCCGAGGCGACAGCGACGGCGGAGGCGCTGGAGCAGGCCGAGGCGGCGGCCGAGGCGGCCGAGCGCGCGCTGGAGGCGGCGGATGCGGCGCGGGGCGCGGCGCAGGCGGCGGAATCCGCGGCGCGGGCCCGCCGGTCGGAGGCGGAAGGCGCGGCAGGCGCGCTGAAGGCCGAGGCGCAGGCGCTGGAGCGGCTGCTGGCCTCGGGCGACTCGTCGGCCAAGCCCATCCTCGATCAGGTGCGCGCCTCCCCCGGCTATGAGACCGCGCTGGGCGCGGCGCTGGGCGAGGATCTCAGCGCGCCCGAGGCGGGAGAGAGAAGCGCAGGCTGGACCGCCCTGCCCGATTACGCCGACGCGCCCACGCTGCCGGACGGCGCCGAACCTCTTTCGGCGCACGTGACCGCTCCGAAGCCGCTTTCCCGCCGCCTGGCGCAGATCGGCGTGGCGAGCGACGCCGACTGCCGCAACCTGCACGCCACCCTCCGTCCCGGCCAGCGGCTGGTCACGACGGACGGCGCGCTCTGGCGCTGGGACGGGCTGGTCGTGGCCGGGGGCGAGGGCCGCAGCGCCGCCGCCCTCAGGCTGGCGCAGAGGAACCGGCTGGACGCGCTGCGCGGACAGCTGACCGAAGCCGAGGCCGCGTTCGAGCAGGCGGATTCCGAGTTCCGATCCGCCCGCGAGGCGATGGCCGAGGCGGAGCGCGCCGACAGGGAGGCGCGGCAGGCGCGGCGCGATGCGGAGAAGGCGCGCGGCGACGCGGCGCGCGGCGCGGCGCGGGCGGAGACGGAGCGCGACCGGGCCGAGGCGCGACGCGACACGCTGAGCGCAGCCGCCGAACGGCGGGCCGAGGACCTGTCGCTCGCCGAGCAGGAATTGAATGACGCGGCCGAAGCGCTGGCCGGGGCGGAAGACCCGGAGGCGGCCCGGACCGCGGTGGAGGCCCAGAAGCGGGCGGTGAACGAAGCGCGCGCCTCAACGCAGGCGGCAAGGGCGGCGCTTGACGCGGTGCGGCGCGAAGGGGACGCGCGCCGCACCCGTCTGAACTCCATCGCGCGCGAGCGGGGCGACTGGTCGACCCGCCGGGACCGGGCGGGCGAACAGCTCGGCGCCCTGAGGGACCGCATCGCCGCTGCCGAGAAGGATCACGCGGCGGCGATCTCGAAGCCCGAGGAGGTGCGCGCCGAGCGCGACAAGCTGGGCCTCTCGATCGCCCAGGCCGAACAGCGCCGCCGGCTGGCCTCGGACGCGCTGGCGAATGGCGAGAACGCCCTGCGCGCAGCGGAGGCTGAGGCGAAGACCGCCGAGCAGACGCTGTCGGCCGCCCGCGAAGCGCGCGCCCGCGCCGAAGCGGTGGTCGAGGGCGCCGACGAGCGCGTCAGCGAGGCGGCGGCGCGCATATGGGACGAGGACGGCTGCGAGCCCGACGCGCTGCTTGAGACGCATTCGCTCGACCCCGACGACGCGACCAATGTCGAGGCGATCGAGGCCGAGGTCGCCAAGCTGCGCCGTCAGCGCGACGCCCTGGGCGCGGTCAACCTGCGGGCCGAGGAGGACGCCGAGGAGCTCTCCAAGGAGCGGCTGCAACTGGCGACGGAGAAGGACGACCTCGAAGCGGCCATCGCCAAGCTCCGCTCCGGCGTCGGGCAACTCAATCGCGAGGGACGCCAGCGGCTTCTGGACGCGTTCGAGGAGGTGAACACGAACTTTTCGTCGCTGTTCACGCATCTCTTCGGCGGCGGCGAGGCGCGGCTGGCGCTGGTCGAATCCGACGACCCGCTTGAGGCGGGGCTCGAGATCATGTGCATGCCGCCGGGCAAGAAGCTCTCCACCCTGTCGCTTCTGTCGGGCGGCGAGCAGACGCTGACCGCTTTGGCGCTGATCTTCTCGGTCTTTCTGGCCAACCCGTCGCCGATCTGCGTGCTGGACGAGGTGGACGCCCCGCTCGACGACGCGAATGTGGAGCGATTCTGCGATTTGCTGGACGAAATGACCCGCAGAACCCGCACGCGCTTCCTGATCATCACCCATCACGCGATCACCATGTCGCGGATGGATCGGCTGTTTGGCGTGACCATGCAGGAAAAGGGCGTCAGCCAGCTGGTGTCCTGCGATCTGGGCGCAGCCGCCGCCATCGCGGCGGAATAGCGCCCCAAAACGCTGCGCCTTCGGGTCGCACAAATCACCTTATTCCAGAGATTTCAGCGCGTTAGATAGTATGCGCAATTTCATTGCGCGACTTGACAGGCCGGTGGCCCCATCCTAGTGTCCGCGCCGAATATGGCCTTGTCGCCCAAGCTCGATTTCGGAGGCCCGCGTGCCGACGCGAGATGATGAGCGCGAGGCGCTCGACGCGCTCGACCGCCGCATTGCGGCCGCGCGCGAATCCGCTAATCCTCGCAGAAGCGTAGGAGCGGAAAAATTCAGCGCTGCGTCCTTGGCGTGGCGTATGGTGACGGAACTGGTCGTCGGAATGGCGATCGGTCTAGGGATGGGATGGGGGCTCGACTCCCTGTTCGGCTCGATGCCGGCGTTTCTCGTCCTGTTTGGATTGCTGGGCTTCGCGGCCGGGGTGCGCACCATGATGCGCTCGGCCGTCGAGGTGCAGAAAAGAAACGAAGCGATCGAGCAGGCTGAAAAAGCCGCCGAGCGCGAAAAGGCGCCGCCTGGCGCCAAGTGAACGACAGGGGGCCGGTCAAGCCCCTTGGAACAGGGGGGCGCATTCGCGCCGGATCGCAACAGCCCCGTCAGGGGCGCAGGACCGAGGGACGCAGCCGTGGCTTCCAGCGAACCTTCCGAGAGCGGCTTCAACATCCATCCGATGGAGCAGTTCGAGGTCAAGCCGTTGTTCGGCGGCCATGACGTCGGCGTGTTCACTCCCACCAACTCGACCCTCTGGATGGCGATCGTCGTCGTCGCGATCGCGCTGTTCCTGATCCTGTCGATGCGCGGCCGGGCGCTGGTGCCGAGCCGCTCGCAATCGATGGCCGAGCTTCTTTACGGATTTGTCCGGCAGATGGTGGCGGACGTGGCGGGCGAAGAGGGGCTGAAATACTTCCCCTACATCTTCACGCTGTTCACCTTCATCCTGTTCTCCAACCTGCTGGGGCTGGTGCCCTACTCCTTCACCGTGACGTCCCATATCGCGGTCACCGCCACTCTGGCGCTGGCCGTGTTCGTGTCGGTGACGGCGATCGGCTTCATCAAGCACGGCGGGCATTTCCTCAGCTTCTTCTGGCCGAAGGACGCGCCCGGGGCGCTGCGCCCGGTGCTCTGCATCATCGAGCTGATCTCCTACTTCGTGCGGCCGGTCAGCCACTCCATCCGTCTTGGCGCCAACATGATGGCCGGCCATGCGGTGTTGAAAGTGTTCGCCGGCTTCGTCGCGGCGCTGGGCGTGCTCGGGGCGATCCCGATCGCCGCGATGGTCGGCATCTACGCGCTGGAGCTGCTGGTGGCGATCATCCAGGCATACGTTTTCGCGATCCTCACCGTCGTGTACCTCAACGACGCCCTGCATATGCATTAGGGGCCCGGAGGCTTCCGGGCGGGACGGATCATCAATCAACAGCCATTCCACTTCATAGGAGCGAGATCATGGAAGGCGATATCGGAACCATGGGTCAGATGATCGGCGCGGGCCTGGCCTGCATCGGCATGGGCGGCGCGGGCATCGG
>QKHF01000170.1 GCA_003250135.1 Paracoccaceae bacterium
CGACCGCGCCTTCCTCGGGCGGGGGGCCAAGCGCCTCCAGCTGAGATGCTATCGGGCTCGCCTGCTGCCGGGCGCTCGCGGCCGCATTCCGCGCCTCGACCACCAGCGCCTCCAGCCGCTCGACCCACCGGTCCACGGTGAAATCCGAAAGCGTCGGATCGGAAAGTCGCGCCTCGGCGTTGGCGATCTGTTCGGACCAGGTCTCGAAAGGGAGCTTCTGTTCATGCGGACGAGCGGCCGCATCCATCGCGAACGACGCCGTCACGATGGCGACCAGCGCCACGATGAGATGACAGAGGACGGCGCGCGCGATCTTCATGTCATGGGTTCTAGCACGATCCCGGGCACAGGCGAGAGGCGAGTGGTCGCTCAGCCTTCGTCCTCGAACACGCCCGGCATGTTCGACTCGCGCGGCTCGATCCAGGCGGGCACCGGCAGCCCCTTGGAGCGCAGGAATTCGGGATTGAACATCTTGGACGCGTAGCGCGTCCCGTAATCGCAGAGCACCGTCACGATGGTATGGCCGGGGCCGAGATCCTTCGCCATGCGGATCGCGCCGGCGACGTTGATGCCGGTTGAGCCGCCCATGCACAGCCCCTCATGCTCCAGAAGGTCGAAGGCGGTGGGGATGCCTTCGGAATCCGGAATGCGGTAGGGCATGTCGACGGTCAGCCCTTCGAGGTTGGCGGTGATGCGCCCCTGCCCGATCCCCTCGGTGATCGAGTCTCCCTCCGCCTTAAGCTCGCCATGGGCGTAGTAGTTGTAGAGGGCGGCGCCCTCAGGATCGGCGAGACCGATCTTCACATTTGGGTTCCGCTCGCGCAGCGCATGGGCGACGCCTGCCAGCGTGCCGCCAGACCCGACCGCGCAAATGAAACCGTCAACCTTGCCGCCGGTCTGCTCCCAGATCTCGGGGCCGGTGGTGTCGATATGCGCCTGCCGGTTGGCGACATTGTCGAACTGCTGCGCCCAGATAGCGCCGTTCGGCTCCGTCTCGGCCAGCTTCGCCGCCAGGCGGCCGGAATACTTCACGTAGTTGTTCGGGTTTCTGTAGGGAACCGCCGGCACCTCGACCAGCTCGGCGCCCGCCAGCCGGATCATTTGCTTCTTCTCTTCGCTCTGCGTCTCGGGGATCACGATGACGGTGCGGAATCCCATCGAGGCCGCGACCAGCGCCAGCCCAATCCCGGTGTTGCCCGCCGTGCCCTCGACGATCACGCCGCCCGGGCGCAAGGTACCCTTGGCGATGGCGTCGCGAATGATGAACAGCGCCGCCCGGTCTTTCACGGACTGGCCCGGATTCATGAACTCGGCCTTGCCGTAGATCTCGCAGCCTGTCTCCTCCGAGGCGCGGCGCAACCGGATCAGCGGCGTATCGCCGACGGCGTGCGGCAGGTCTTCGCAAGCTCTCATGATATGCGTTCCCGGATCATCCCTGTTGGCGCGGGAAAGTAGGCGGATGGGACCGACGCCGCAAGCGCCCGCCGGCAGAGATTTCGAAACCGTTAGAATCTGTTAGCCGCCCCAGCGCTTCCGCAGGCCGTCCCGCCGCGCAGCCAGCCACATCAGCGAGATGATCGCCGGAGCGTTGTCGACCTCCTCCGCCTCCAGCATCGCCATCGCCTCGTCGAAGGTCGGGGTCAGAACGCGGATATCCTCATCCTCGGTGTCGAGGCCATGCACCCCGCCCGCCTTCGAAAGGTCCGCGCGCCCGACGAAGCTCGTCAGCTGCTCCGCCGCCATGCCGGGGGTGGCGTAATATGCGCCCACGCGCTGCAGATCGGTCACTTCAACCCCCGCCTCCTCGCGCGCCTCGCGGATAACGGTTTCCTCGAGGGCCTCGCCCGGATCGATCCGCCCGGCGATCACCTCCAGGCACCAGGGGCGCTTGTCGCCCCGCGCCCAGGGCCCGGCGCGCCATTGCTCGATCATCAGCACCCGGTCGAGCGCCGGATCGTAGGGCAGGATCGTCACTGCGTCGCCGGTGAAAAAGACCGCGCGCTTCAGTTCCGGCGTCATCGATCCGTCGAACTTGCGGTGCCGGATGAAGTGCTCCTCGACCGAGAAGAACTCCATGTAAGGCCGCTCGACCGCACGCAGCTCGACCGCGGACCGGTCGAGGTCCGCGCGCAACCCGGTGTGCGCATGAGCCGCCCGCCCATCCTTCGCCGCCAAAGCGCGACTGTGGGCGCGAAACCCAATCCCGGCGCGGACGTGATCCATCGCCTCCGCCGGACGGCGGCCATACTGGCTCATCCAGTCGCGCGCGAATTCGATGTCATACGCGCGGCGCCGGGCGCTCCACGCTTCGGGCGACCACGGCTCTCCCGCCTGCGCAGTCACTGCATCACTGCTGAATGCCGCGGCCTCCACCTCTCCGAGTCCCGAGGCAGAAATATTGACGTTCTCCGCCGCGGCGCCCGCCCCGTGGAAGAAGCTCAGCCGCGCCGCCTCCCCCTCCGGAACGTCGCGCAGCAACGCGCCCGGCGCGGCCTCGCCATCCGCGCGGACGAGCGCCGGCAAGGCCGTATCGGGCGCAGATCGCACCACGCGCCGCATCGCCCGCGCCGCGACCAATTCGCCCGGCTCGACGGGGCGCCCCAGAACAACGCCCAAAAGCTCGGGGTCGCTAAGCGGCCCATAAACAAAGAAATTCTGCGTCATCTTGCCAATTCGTGGAAATGAAACCCGGCCTACGGAACGAAAACCGGCCGATACGGGGGTTTTGACTCGAATAAGCTTATGCCCCATCGAAACTGGGTGATCCACGCCCAAGTTGATCGCGTAACAGTCGCAACGGAAAACAAACCACGGATAGCGGCCAGCGCGGATGGTATTGGCGCACCCAACAGATGACGTGCTCCTGGAGTATGCGAGCGGTTCTCTCGGCGACGGGATGAGCCTGCTTGTGGCGTCGCACCTGACCTATTGCCCTGACTGTCGTCGGACGGTTCAGACCAGTGAGGCGATCGGCGGCGCAGTGTTGGCCTCCGGGGCGCTATCGACGGACGGATTGGATTTCACGGCGGTGCTGGCGAGGATCGACAAATCGCCCGAGACCGCGTCCGAACCGGCGCTGTCGGACGATCCGGACTCGCCGCTGCCGCGCCCGCTGAGTTCCGCCATTGGGACGAAATTCTCAGACATTCGATGGCGGCCGCGACTGCGCGGCCTCAGCGAACACGTGATCTCGGAGGAACGCGCTGCCGACGGGTTGGACCTGAAGGTCAGCCTGTTGCGGGCCAAACCTGGCGTGAAGATTCCCGAGCATACGCACAAGGGCGATGAGGCGACGCTGGTCCTGTGCGGCGCGCTGGAAGATGGCGGCGCCGTCTATCGCAGGGGTGACGTCTCGCTCTCGGACGAGCATCACGACCACCAGCCGAGGATCCTGGACGAAGGAATCTGCATCTGCCTGATTGTTCTCAATGGCGGACTGCACTTCACGGGAACCTTCGGGCGAGCTCTGAATCTGTTCAACTGATGCCTGGCGTCTGGACCCGGCGCGCAGTGTTGAGCGCCTGTGCGGCGCCGGCGATGTTAAGTGCGTTTCCTGCATTTTCGTCGACCCTCGCCGCCCGGCGCACGTTCCGCATTCTCCGCGACGGCGACGATATCGGAAACCACGTTCTGACTGCGCGCCGCGAAGGCGCCCGTATGACGGTCGAGATCGACATCGCCATCGCCGTGACGTTCCTCGGGGTGACGGCGTATCGCTACGAGTTGACGAACCGCGAGGTCTGGGAGGACGGGCGCATCCTCACCATCGACTCGGTGGTGAACGATGACGGCGAGCCCGGCTTCTGCCGCGTCCGGCGTGATGGCGATGGATTGCGGGTGGACGGCTCGGGCTATTCCGGCCCCGCGCCCGCCGACGCCGCCACGACAAGCTATTGGTCCGCCGATTTCCTCTCGCGCGGCGTCTGGATCAGCACTCAAAGCGGAGAGCCGCTCTCCGTCTCCGCCGCCGATCAGGGAGTCGAAGTGATCGAGTCAGGCTCCGGTCCCCTCACCTGCCGCCGCTGGGCGATCTCCGGCGATATGGAGTTGGAGCTCTGGTACGACGCCTCGGGAGACTGGGCGGCCAACGCCTTCGACGCCGGCGGTGAGCCGGGGCGCTACCGTCTGCAGTCTGGCGGCGACAGCCTCAATACGCTTTGGACCGACAGCGTCAGCGGATGAACCCATTCTCCTATATCGCAAAGCCATCTGACGGCGACGCCTGGATCACCGGCGCGAGCGGAGGGATCGGCCGAGCCGTGGCGCTGCGACTGGCCCGTGAGGGCTGGACCGTTCATGCGACAGCACGCAGCGCAGAGAAGCTCGACGCGCTGGCTCATGAAGCGGAGGGCGCGCCCGGCCGGATCGTGCCGCGCCCCGGCGACGTGACCGACGCCGCCCGCATGGCCGTGATCGTGGGGGAGATCACCGTCGATCGTCCCCTCGCCCTCGCGATCCTTAACGCGGGCGTCTATCTGCCCATGCGGGCGCAGGAGTTCGATGCTGAGCAAGCGCGCAAGACCTTCGACGTGAACCTGACGGGCGTCGCAAATGGTCTGGACCCGGTTCTGGCGCACATGATCGGACGCCGCTCTGGCCATGTCGCGCTGACCGCTTCGGTCGCCGGGTATCGAGGCCTGCCGCGCGCAGCCGCCTATTCGGCCAGCAAAGCCGGCCTGATCGCCATGGCCGAGGCTCTGGCGATGGATTTGGTCGACCTCGACGTGCGCATCTCGGTCATCAACCCCGGCTTCGTCGAGACCGAGGCGACCGCGGTCAACGATTTCGAGATGCCGTTCCTGATGAGCCCTGAGGAGGCGGCGGAGCGGATCGTGGCGGGCCTCAAGCGCCCCGGCTTCGAGATCGCCTTCCCGCGCCTCTTCGCCCTGATCCTCCGCGCCGTCGGACTCTTGCCGAACCGCGCCTATTTCTGGGCGGTCAGGAAGGCGCTCGGTTGGGAGAGCGTGGATCGCTAGCCCTCGCCCTCGATCCGCGCGCGCAGCCGGTCATGCTCGGCGCGACCCAGCGGAAAACGCCACATGATCGCGACCGCGACCAATTTCAGCGTCACCGGCGCCCAGGCGTAAAGCGCGGCCAGCATGAACAGCGCCCGACCGCTGTTGTCTCCAACGGCCTCGAACCCCGCCCGGTCCAGCAGGATCAGCGCCAACCCGCCGGTAATGGCCAATGCCGCCTTGGTCGCCACCGACCAGAGAGCGAAGAAGACGCCGGTGCGCTGATCGCCCGTCTCAGCCGTGTCGAGATCAACGACATCCGCCTGCATCGAAGGCGGCAGCGCCAGGTCGGCGCCCAGCGCCAATCCGGTCAAAGCGCAGATCACCGCGAAGCCCGCGACGTCCCCCGGCCCAAGAAACGGCGCGAAGACGAAGACCGCGCAGGCGTAGAGCATCGCCGCGCTCCAGGTCTTGTGCTTTTCCCAGCGTCGCGCGGCCCATACCCAGAAAGGCGCGCCAAGAACTGCCGAGACGAAATAAAGGATAAGTAGCGGACCGGCCGCCTCAGGCGCAGCCAGCCGCTGTTCGACGAAAAACAGGAACAGCGTCGCGGGCAGCGCGTTCGCCGCGCCGTTCAAAAGATAGGCTGAGATCAACCGCCGGAATGGCGCATTCCCGGCGATCGCCGTCAACGCCTCGCGCAATTTGATCCGCCGTCGGGAATAGTCGGTCGGTTCCCGCGCCCAGATCATCGCCGCCAGGACCGCGACCGGGAGAAGGACGGCCACCATGATCGCAATCGCGCGAAGCCCTGCGCCGCCGCCACCCGCCTGATCGTACGCGACCGCCGCAGCGATCACGCCGACAAGCGCGGCGCTCTCTCGCCACGCGGTGACGCGGGCGCGTCCTGCGTAGCCCGTCGCGATTTCTCCACCCCAGGCGTAATAGGGCGTCAGCGCTACGGTCCAGGCCAAGGTCAGCGCCGTCAGCCAGATCACGGCGTAGGCCAGTCCCGCCTCGGCCGGCGGGACCATCGCCATCCAGACCGAGACGACCACCAAAGGCGTCGAGATCGCAAGCCAGGGCTTTCGCCGCCCCCACCGCATGCGAAACCGATCCGAGATCGCGCCCATCGCCGGGTCTGTGACCGCATCCAGAAGCCGGATTATGATCAACGCGGCGCCCAGCCACGCCAGATCGACGCCTCTCTCCGCCGCATAGAACGGCGCGAGATACACGAAAACTGGGAAATACAGCGCCGCCAGCGGCATTGCGGGCGCGGCGAAAGCGGCGAGGATGAGAGGTTTCAGCGCACCCATGGCCAGAGATATGGCGCAGGGTCGGAACCGGTCAACGCTATGGAAAGTAGCGAAAAATCACACCCGCGGCGCGCGGATCGGCGGCCCCCACAACCGCTGCAGAATCTCGGCGAAGAAGCCTGCTATGAGCGCAAGACCCATCGCCGCGCAATAATCGACCAAATCGAATGTGTCTGTCAGAACGCGCGTCGCGATCTCAGCCATGGAGTCGATGGACTCGGCCATGGAGTCGATGTACCCGGCGCTGATGCGGCTCCCGGTCTCGACGATCGAGTAAAGGCCGGCGAAATAGAGAAACGTAATCGTCGCGGCTCCCAATCCGAACATCGCCGCCTTTGACGCGCTGATGTCGAGCCTCGGCGCCAAATACCGCCGCGCAACGAAGAATGTGACGACGATCAGAAGAAACGCCGCAGACCGTGTCATGGGGAACAGCACGTCAAGTTCATAGCGGACCGCCAACAATGAGGCGAACCCAACCGCGGCCAGCAGCAGCATGACCTGAGCGCAGAGACGTTTGTGCCAATCCGTTGTTTGGATCGGCCGCTCTGTGGAGTGCGTGACCTTGACCACTAATGACGCCTCAAAAACAGCAAGTTACGACGTATTCCTAATCTATGGTCTTCACTTTATCACAAACTGCCAATTATCGCTACGCCCATAAGCGCGAAGCGAGGCTCGCCAGTTTGCAATCCACAGCTGGCCACATTGTGTCGCCGAACTATAGCAGAAAGATGGCGAGCCGACGCGAGTCAATTCCCTAGGCATGGCTGCGCAGCGCCACCTGAGTGACATCGGTCGTGCCGGACAGAAAACAGGCGGCGCAACTGACCAGATAGAAGTTCCACATGCGGCGGAACCGTTCGTCGAAGCCAAGCACGGCGATGTCGTCCCAAGCCCCGTTGAAGGTCCGCCGCCACCGGCGCAGCGTGTTGGAGTAGGACCAGCCGAACTCGACGGAGTCGATCCACTCCAGCCCCGCGTCCGCCACCGCCCCTTTCAGCGCGCTGGGCGACGGCAGCACCCCGCCGGGGAAGATATGCTTCTGCACGAAGTCGACGCTCTTGCGATAGCCGTCGAACCACTTGTCGGCGATGGTGATGATCTGCAGAGATGCGCGCGCGCCCGGCTTAAGACGCTCACGCACCGTGTTGAAATAGATCGGCCAGTACTGTTCTCCCACTGCCTCGAACATCTCGATGGAGGCTACGCCGTCATAGGCGCCGCTTTCATCCCGGTAATCGCGCATCACGATCTCTGCGCGCTCGGCGAAGCCCTTCTCGAACAGGCGCTTCTGCGCGAAATCGTGCTGCTCGCGAGAGATCGTGAGGCCGGTCACCTTTGCGCCGCGTTCTCCAATCGCGTATTCGGCGAAGCCGCCCCAACCGCAGCCGATCTCGAGGACATGGTCGCCTTCAGAGAGACCCATGCGGTCGCAGATCGAGGCGTATTTGGCCTTTTGCGCCACCTCCAGCGGCTCGTCAGGATCGCGGAACAGCGCCGAGGAATAGGTCATGCTCTCGTCGAGCCATAGCGCATAGAACTCGTTGCCGAGATCGTAATGCGCGCTGATGTTCCGCTCCGAGCCAGCCTTGGTGTTGCGGTTCATCCAGTGACGAATGCGCTCGATCATCCGCGCGAGCTTGGCGCCCGGAAAGCCGCGCCCGACCGTGTCATTGTTGATCAGCGCGACGTCCAGCACGGCCTGTACATCCGGCGAGTCCCACCAGCCGTCCACATAGGCCTCGGCGAAGCCCAGATCGCCCTCGCGCACCATGCGGGCGAAGAGTTGTGGCTCATGCACGTCGATCCGCGCAACCGGCACGCCCGGGATATCGCCATCGCCTTGCGCCCGGAATACGCGTCCGTCGGGCAGCGAGAACTCCATCGCCCCGCGCTCGATCTGACTGACGACTGCGAAGACCGACGAGAACCAGAGCGGCAGGTTGGACTGCCCGCTTGTACTGGTCAGCACCATGTTACGTTCAACCAAGTTCATCATCGGCCATTAATAAAATCCAAATCCAGCGCCTTCGTTCAAGAAAAATCAGGCCGATTTGGCGTCCTCTAAGGGAATTTGTCCGTGTCCGAGGGGCGACTTCGCCCGCTCTTCTCCGGGATAGCGCCGGAAGGGCGCGCCTTTCAGGAACAGGCGCAGCGCCTCCCAGTGGATTCCGCCGATGACCTTTCGCGTCATCACAGGGTCGCGGAACGCGAGGCGCAGGACCGAGGCGTCGGACAGCGGCGACGCGATCCCGTTCTGGGTCGCGATCAGCAACTCGCCCTCCGCGTCGCCCTGCCGGATGCGCATGGCCAGTCTCTCGCCGGGCTGACGAAGGGTGAAGCGATAGGTTTGCTCCATCGGAATGAAGGGGGAGACGAACATCTCTTTCTTCTGGTCGTGCCGAATTGCGCCGTCCGGGCTGGGCTCGGCGGGCAGCACATAGGGCTGCTGATCGCCGAACGTGTTTTTCACCTGATAGACGATGGTCTCCAACCGACCGTCCGGGCCATGGCAGAAATAGACCGACAGCGGATTGAACGCGTAGCCGAGCACGCGCGGCACGCTGAGCAGCATGATCCGGCTCGGCTTTGGCCGCGCCGCCCGCGCACAGAGCGCCTCGACCCACGGCCGAAGCGCCGAACCGTCGCGCGGCCCATGATCGGCGCGCCGGAAGGAGAACAGGTTGAACCGGTCAATGGAGAACAGACGGAGACCCGCCGTCGCCTCCTCCAGCCGGTCGATATCCAGATAGGACGTGAAGACCCGATAGCGGAATTGGTGCGCCTTGGGACGCAGGCGCATGTGCATCACATGGCCCTGATAGAACCGAGGTTCGAACGGGTCGGTGAACTCGGCCATCGCCCCTACTCCGCCGCCACCGCGAACTGGCGCTCAGCAGGCTGACCGGCATCGCTGGCCCAGACAGGCCGCGCGCCCAGCGCCGCCGCGACGCGGAGGCCGCTTTTCAGCCCGTCCTCATGGAACCCGTAGCCGAGCCAAGCGCCCGCGTGCCAGACCCCGCCGCGCCCCTGAATAGAGCCGATCCGGCTCTGAGCGTTGAACGCCGCCTGATCGAACTGCGGGTGGGCGTAGTCAAAGCTGGCGAAGACCTGGTCCGGATCGGGTTCTGTCGGCGGGTTCAGGCTGACGAACAGGTCGCGCGAAGGGTCCAGCCCTTGCAGCCGGTTCATCCAGTAGGTGACCGCCGCCGGCCGGCCCGCGTCCCGCTCGTAGCCGAGCGACAGGAAATTCCAGCTGGACCACACCTTGCGCCGCTCCGGCATCAAGGCGGGGTCTCGATGCAGGACCGCCCGGTTCGGCGCATAGCGGATGTCGGAAAGCAGCGCCCGCTCCTCTGCATCCGCATCG
>QKHF01000115.1 GCA_003250135.1 Paracoccaceae bacterium
CAGAGACAGCCAGAACGCCCCCGGGCTTCAGGAAGCGCCGCCACGCCTTCACCCCATCCTCGAAGCCCATGTTGTAGATCGCGCCTTCGGACCAGATCGCATCGAGAGATTGCTCGTCGAAAGACAGCGCGTCCATCGAGGCGGCGAGCGTCGTGATCCGGTTGCTGAGACCTGCGCGCTTCGCCGCGCTGTCGAGCATCGCCAGAAACTCCGGCAAGAAATCGACAGCGGTGATTTGAGCGTCCAGCTCCCGCGCCAGAAGCAGCGTCGAGGCGCCCGTCCCGCAGCCGATATCGGCGATCTTCAGGCCCCGCGCATCGCCCAGACCCGACAGCGAAATGGCGAGGCGTGTTTCGCGTGCGTCTCCGGGCCCCTGCCGTTCTCCGTCGAGATGCAGGTCGATAAGGAGTTCAAGACCATCCATGGCGGGCGTGCTCAACCGGTCTGGTTGTGCTTGCGCGCCATCAGTTCCTTCGCCGTCTCGACCGCCACCGCCGCATCGCGGCAATAGGCGTCGGCGCCGATGGCCTTGCCGAATTCCTCGTTCAGCGGGGCGCCGCCGACGAGGACGATGTAATCGTCGCGGATGCCCTGCTCCACCATCGTGTCGATCACGACCTTCATGTAGGGCATGGTGGTGGTCAGCAGAGCGGACATGCCGAGAATCTCGGCGCCCTCCTCCTTCAGCGCGTCCAGATAGGCTTCGACAGCGTTGTTGATGCCGATATTGCGCACCTCGAACCCGGCGCCCTCCATCATCATCGAAACCAGGTTCTGGCCGATGTCGTGGATGTCGCCCTTCACGGTGCCGATCACCAGCTTGCCGAGGCGCGGCGCGCCGGTCTCGACCAGCAGCGGCTTCAGGATCGCCATGCCGCCCTTCATGGCGTTGGCCGCCAGCAGCACCTCGGGCACGAACAGGATGCCGTCGCGGAAGTCGTCGCCCACGATCTTCATGCCCGCGACCAGAGACTTGGTCAGGATGTCATAAGGCGTCCAGCCGCGCTCCAGCAGGATCTCGACGCCCTCGACGATCTCGTCCTTGAGACCGTCATAGAGGTCGTCCATCATCTGCTCGACGAGCTCGTCGTCGTCCAGCTCGCGTAGGTCGAGATCGTCGTCTTCCTCGGCCATCCCGGATCACTTCCTTCTGGCGCGCGCGGCGCAGGGCGCGACAGCGATACAGGCCGCGCCCCGCCGTTGCAATCGGGCGATTGCGCCCAAACCGCTTGGGATCAGGCGGCCGGGGCGCCCCGGCGACGGTTCCGGCGGCCCGTACGCGCGCGCCCTTCCCCATCTTCGGCCGTGGGCGATCCCGCCGCAGTCCCATCGCTTTCGGAGGAGAATGGCCCCAGCCGGGCGGCGACTTCTTCGAGGCTTGGACGTGGCTCTACCGCTTCGCTTTCCAGCGCCGCGCGCATCGCCACCAGATGCTCCGGCATGGTGCCGCAACAACCGCCGATGATCCGCGCGCCGGCGGCGCGGGCGATGCGAGCATAGTCCGCCATTAGCTCGGGCGTGCCGTCGTAATGGATATGGCCATCGACATATTTCGGGATGCCGGCGTTCGCCTTGGCGACCACCGCCACGCCCGGCTCGGCCGCCGCGGTCAGGCCCAGCACGGTGCGGATCAGGTCCGAGGCGCCGACGCCGCAATTGGCGCCGATGGCGATGGGATGGACCGGCAGATGCGCCGCGATGTCGGCGTATCCGGTCGAGGTGACGCCCATCATGGTGCGCCCGGCGGTGTCGAAGCTCAGCGTGCCGCAGAACGGCGCCTTCAGGTTCGCCGCGGCCTGGGCGATGGCGCGGATTTCCTCTTCCGAGGAGATCGTCTCGGCCCAGAGCACGTCGACACCGCCTTCCAGCAGCGCCGTGCATTGCTCCTCGAAGGACTCGACCGCGTCATCGAAAGAGAGCGGTCCGACCGGCTGCAACAGGTCGCCCGTGGGGCCGACCGAGCCCGCCACGATCACCGTTCGCCCCGCCTTGTCGGCCACGTCGCGCGCCAGTTCCGCCGCGCGGGCGTTCAGTTCTTTCACCCGACCTTGGGCGTCATGCAGCTTCAGCCGGTTGCGGGTTCCGCCGAAGGAATTGGTCAGGATCAGGTCTGAACCGGCGTCGACAAAGCTTTGATGCAGCTCGCGAATCTTGTCCGGCTGGTCCGTGTTCCATAGCTCCGGCGCCTCGCCCGAGGAGAGGCCCTTGTTGAACAGGTTGGTGCCGGTGGCGCCGTCCGCGAGAATCCAGTCCCGCTCGGACAGGAGCGCCGTCAGGGCGTCCGTCATGGTTTTAGTCCGTCTGTTTCGAATCGCCGCGCACTATAGGGCGAGCCGCCGCCCGGCGACAGGCCGGTTTGCTTGCGCTCAGGCGACGTTCTCCGCCTGCCCCGCCAGCGCCTTCAGCCGCTGGATCATGGCCCTGAGGCCGTTCGAGCGTTGTTTGGAGATCGCCTGATCCAGACCCAGCCGCGCCATTGCGCCCTCGGCGTCCTCGGCGACGATCTCCGACGCGGGCCGCCCCGAGAGCAGCG
>QKHF01000104.1 GCA_003250135.1 Paracoccaceae bacterium
GGGGTCGGTCGCCTCCAGCATGTGGGAGAGCAGGTCGTCCGCTGCTCCGCCGCGCGCCAGGCGCCGCGCCATGGCCGCCTCGATCATCCCATGCATGACGCGCACCGAGCGCCGCCCGCTGAGGATTCCGGGGCGGGGGACCCAGTCGGGCGCGTCGAGAAAGTCCAGCAGAGAGACCTTGCCCAGCGACTCGAAATAGAGCGTGACCATGTCGAGATAGCGCGTCTGGTCGAAGCTCTCGCGGCCCGAGAGGGCGACGTCAGCGATCACGTCGAACGTGGCGGTCATCATCAGGTTCACCGCGTCCACCGCGCCGCCTGCGTCGGCGATCCGGGCCGAGGCCCTGTCGGCGGTGGCGGACATGAACGGCGTGAGCGCCGCCACGTTCCTGTGCGCAAAGACCGGCGCCACGGCCCGGCGGCGCCAGCGCCACTCCGCCCCTTCGGTGGTGAACAGGGATTGGCCGACCGCCGGGGTCAGCATCCGCTTCATGATCGGCGCCTTGGGATAAGCGTCGACCTTGTTCATGTGCCAGCGCGACACCATCCGACCCGAGATGACCGGCTGCAGATAGGCCAGTCGCGGCACGATGGTCAGCGCGTTGCGGCGCGCGTGCCGGATCGTCTCGGTCAGCGAAAGCGGGCGCAGCGCGGCGGGCGCGGAGGGCGGCTTGAAATGCTTGGTCATCGGGCGGCTGTCCTCATCGGCAGGCTCGCCCTAGCAATATAGGCGGATTTGTCAGTCGAACGACTCGACCACGTCGTACATCACCGGCTCGAAGCCTTTGCACAGCGTGCCGATATGGCGGTTGCGCTCGCGCATTTCCGGGGTTCGCAGCATCGCCTGGAAGTCGCCGCGGTCCTTCCATTGCGAGTAGTTGGCGATCCGGCACTGCGCGTCGTTCACATGGATGGCGGCGGCGATGAATCCGGGCTGATGCCGGATGAAATTCTCGTAGGCGTCCGTCAGCGCCTCCAGCAGATCCTGGCAGGTGCTCGGCGTGACCTCGAACGTGGTGAGAACCGTCTGACAGTCTGAGGATTTCGATATCGTGGGCATCGCGGAATCTCCTTCGCCGCCGATGCTAGCACGAGTCTCGCCAGATGCGAGGGGCGAGACGCGCACGCAATGTCGCGAGACGGTTCAGCTCTTCGCCGCCTCCGGCCGCAACTCGCGCGCCATGTGGTCGAGGACGGCGTTGACGAATTTCGGCTCCTTGCCGCCCTCGAAGAACGCCTTGGCGACATCGACATACTCGGTGATGGCGACCTTCCACGGAATATCCGCGCGCGCGGTCAGCTCGTAGCCCGCGGCGCGAAAGATGGCGCGCAGGGTGGGGTCGATCCGGCCGAGCGGCCAGGCCTCCACCAGCGCCTTGTCGGTCGCCTTGTCGATCTCCACCTGACGCTCCACCGCGCCGCGCAGCAGGTCGCGGAACAGCGCGACGTCCGCCTCGCGATACTGGTCGCCCTCGATCTCAGCGCCCAGCCGGTGGTTCTCGAACTCGGCCTGCACACGGTTCCACGGCGCGCCGGTCATCTCCATCTGATAGAGCGCCTGCACGGCGGCCAGTCGCGCAGCCGAGCGCATCAGCCGCTTCTCCTCTTTGGACGGCTTCGCTTTCTGGGTCTCGTCGGTCATGTCTCAGGCCATGTCAGAGGGCGGCGGGTCGCCGGCGAGAAGGATGTTTTCCGAGTCGGGCCGGAACGCGGGTTTGCGGCGGCGGAGGTTGCGTTTCAGCCCGATCAGGCAAAGCGCCGCCTCGGCCGCGCCGCCGCCCTTGTTCATGATCTTCGGGTTGGCGCGGACCTCGGCCTGCTCGCGGTTTTCGACCGTCAGGATGCCGTTGCCGATGCAGAGGCCGCGCTGCACTCCCAGCAGCGCCAGCCCGCGAGAGCTGTCGTTGCAGACCGTCTCGTAATGGGTGGTCTCGCCGCGGATTACGCAGCCGAGCGCAATGTAGCCCTCGTAGCGCTCCGACTCCGCGGCGATTGCGATGGCGGGCGCGATTTCCAGCGCGCCGGGCACCTCGACGATGTCCGCCGTTGCGCCCGAAGCGGCCAGCGCCGCCCGCGCGCCGGCCAGAAGGTCGTCGGCGATGTCGCGGTAATAGGGCGCGACCACGATCAGCACGCGGGGGCCAGACCGCCTTCGCGCTCTAGGTTGGAGGCCATCGGTCAGACCTCGCGATGAATGATGGGGAGGGCGCCGACGATGGCGAGGCCGTACCCGTCGAGACCAACGATCTTCGGCGGGGGCGAATTCGTCAGCAGCACCATCTCAGAGACCCCGAGCGCCCCGAGAATCTGCGCGCCCAGACCATATTGCTTGAGCTGCTTGGGCGAGGCGCCGGCCGCCGCCGCGCCGGTCGACTTGCCAACTTGCGACCGGGCCGTCAGACGCTCCGAGATCGCGGTCGGGCTCATGTCGCGCAAGAGCACGACGACGCCGCGGCCCGCCTCGGCGATCTGGCGCATCGCATCGTGCAACTCGTGCGCCTTGGCCGGGTTCAGCGCAAACAAGTCGTCCAGCGGATTGAGCGAATGCATCCGCACCAGCGTGGGGCCGCCGGCCTCCAGATCGCCCTTGGTCAGCGCGATGTGCTCGTGGCCGCCGGGTTCGTCCTGAAAGACCTTCAGACTCCATTCGCCGCCATATTCCGAGGTGATCGTGGTCTCGGCCACGGTCCTGACCAGATTGTCGTGCTTGCGGCGGAAGGCGATCAGGTCCGAGATCGTGCCGATTTTCAGATTATGCTTCTGCGCGAAGGTCACCAGATCGGGCAGGCGGGCCATCGAGCCGTCCTCTTTCATGATCTCGCAGATCACGCCCGACGGGTTCAGGCCCGCAAGGCGCGAGACGTCGACGGCGGCCTCGGTATGCCCGGCGCGGACCAGCACGCCGCCCTCCTTGGCGCGCAGCGGGAATACATGCCCCGGCGTCGCGATGTCCTGCGGGCCGGAGCGCGGGTCGATCGCCACCGACACGGTGTGCGCCCGGTCATGGGCCGAAATGCCGGTGGTCACGCCCTCGCGCGCCTCGATCGAGACGGTGAAGGCGGTCTCGTGCCGCGACTGGTTGGCCGCCGCCATCAGCGGCAGACCCAGCGCGTCCAGCCGCTCTCCCGGCAGGGCGAGGCAGATCAGCCCGCGCCCGTGCATGGCCATGAAGTTGATCGCGTCGGGCGTCGCCATCTGCGCG
The DNA here is from genome assembly GCA_003250135.1 of Paracoccaceae bacterium. GTDB lineage: Bacteria > Pseudomonadota > Alphaproteobacteria > Rhodobacterales > Rhodobacteraceae > SZUA-547. Next base: position 3,202 of record QKHF01000104.1, read on the forward strand.
GGGATCACCAGATCGCCCTCGTTCTCCCGGTCCTCGTGATCGACCAGAATGAACATGCGCCCGTTGCGCGCCTCTTCGATAATCTCGGCGACGTCGGCGATATAGTCGCGATAGTGCTCTTCCGCGGCCATCGGATGTCCTTTGCGCGCCGCCAGCGCTCCCCGATCAGCGGGGGAGCCGCTCGCAGCCGTTTCGTTCAATCGCGCCACATACCGCGCGAGCCCGGCGAAGGGAAGGCCGGGATCAGCAGGCGGGGTCCCGCGCGCAGGCGGCAAGCGCTTCCTTGACCGCGTCGTTGATCACGCCGTCGGCGGCGCCTGAATAGAGGTTTCTCGACGTCAGATACTCTTGCCAGCTTTGAATATAGGCCGTCCCGCCAGCCGTGATCGCCTTTTCCAGGTCCGCCGCCGCGGCGTCGTAGTCTCCCAGCCGGGTGTAGGCCGCCGCTCGGTTGCGATAGCCCTCAGGCTGCTGTGGCGCCGCCTCGATCGCCTTGCTCAGGTCGTCGATGGCGATTTTCCCATCGCCCAGCTGCAGCCACAGGCGGCCGCGATTGCGATAGGCCTCGGCGTAACTCTGGTTCAGGTAGATGGCGGAGTTGTAATCGGCGACGGCGCTCGACGTGTCGTTGAGCGCCTCATAGGCTGTGGCGCGGTTGAAATAGGCCTCATGGCTTCTCGGGTCTGACTGAATCGCCAGGCCGAAATCCTCCAGCGCCTTCTTGTGGTCGCCGGCGCGCATGTGGAGCGCGCCGCGGCCCAGATAGGCGTCGGCGTAGGCGGGGTCGATTTCAATCGCCTTCTTGTAGTCGGCCAGTGCGCTCGCCCGGTCGCCAAGCTGGTCCAGAACGGCGCCGCGATGGACGTAAGCGGCCGTCAAGGCGGTATCGAGTGTGATGGCCGCGTTGAAGCTTTTTAACGCGCCGCCAAGATCGCCTTTCGCTTCGGCGACCAAGCCCAGGCCCACCATCAACGCCGGATTGTTCGGCGCCAGTCGCGCAGCCTCTTCAAGGTCGGATTTGGCGCGCTCGACATCTCCGTAATCCAGATATCCGAAGCCGCGATTGCCAAAGGCGAAGACCTGTTGCGCCTCTGCGATATCGGGCGTGTCGATAAGTATCGAACAGGCGTTGATGCGCGCCTGCGGCGCGCTCGTCTCCGACCCGCAGACAGCCGCGTCGTCGGCATGGGCGACGACGGGCGCCAGCGCCATCAGGATCGCCGTCGATAGCAGAATGCGCATGCGACCCTCCCTACGTCTCGCAGGCGGTCACTATGCCCGCGGGGCGCAGGCTCGACA
>QKHF01000021.1 GCA_003250135.1 Paracoccaceae bacterium
AGGCCAATCGATTTCAAAATTTTCATGAGAACGCCTTTGGATTTGGTGGCGGAGAGATTTCGCCACGATGAATGCGATATTCGCGCACGGCGTTTACAATTTATAAACTACAGACTCGCCGCAAGAACAATCTTCACATGATCACGCAATGGGCGTATGCGTCTAATTGCCCACCCGCAAAACGGGAGCTCAATTGCCGCCACGGACGCGATCGTTTTTGTGTCAGATTGCCCGGCGCTTCCGTCCGGCGGCCGCTCTGGCCGCGTCTCCGAAAGCGCTGAATAGGGCGGCCGAGACGTCGTCGTCCGCCGCCCGATATTCCGCGTGCCACTGCACCCCGATGGCGAAGGCGCTGGCGCCGGAGACGTGAATCGCCTCGATGGTGCCGTCCTCGGCCACGCCCTCCACCACGATGCGGTCGCCAAGATCGGTCAGCCCCTGCCCGTGCAGCGAGTTGGTCATGATCTCGTCGACGCCCAGCATCTGCTGGAACTGACCGCCCGGCGTCAGCTTCACCGCGTGGCGCTTGCGGAAGATGATGTCCATGTCGGTCTCGTCGGGCGGCATGCGGTGGTTCATCCGCCCCGGCAGATCGCGGATCTCCGGGTGCAGCGCGCCGCCGAAGGCGACGTTCATCTCCTGAATGCCGCGGCAGATTCCGAACACGGGCAGTCCCGCCGCCACCGCCGCGCGAATGAGCGGCAGCACCACCTGGTCGCGGCCATGGTCGAACATGCCATGCGCCGCGGTCTCCTGATGTCCGTAGTGGTTGGGGTGGACGTTGGCGCGCCCGCCGGTCAGCAGGAAACCGTCGCACACCTCCAGCAGCGCGCCCGTGTCCACGGCGTCCGGCCGGCCGGGGATGATCAGCGGCATGCAATCGGCGGCCTCATGCACCGCCGAGATGTTGTGATCGCCGGCCGCCTGAATCGGATAGCCGCGCTCGGCCAGCTGGGCCGAGCCGGTCACGCCGATAACGGGGCGGCGGGTGGAAAGACTCATCTCCGACAGATCCTCGCTCGCTGGATCACTTCTTCATCCGTGGACTCGGCGACCAACTCCACCTCCACCTTGCGGCCGACAAGCCGGGCGATGAACAGCGCCGACCAATCCAGATTCGGCAGCACCAGCGCCGTCTCGCCGCCGCAGTCCCGCACGCCGCCGGTGATGAACGTCTCGCCGATCCTGTGGTTGGAGAAGCCGCCGCGCGAGGCGACCTCGACCAGCGCGCCCTCCTCCAGCCGCCAGTACCGCAGTACGCCCGAAAGATGTGGCGTCTCCACATAGGCGACCTCGGGCCGCCCGTCCCCGTCGAAATCGCCAGCGCCTGCCGGAGCGAGCCACCGATTGCGCCGGCCGATCGGCGGCGTGGCGGCGATCTTGCCGAGCGTCGGAATCCCGTCGGGCCCTGTCACCGCGCCATAGATCGCCAATTGGGCGCCGCCCTCGGCGGAGCTTTCCACCACGATGATCTCCCGCCCCGGCTTCCCGTCCAGATCGGCGCAGCGCGGCTGGAGGTCCTCGAACACCCGGCCCTTGGGCAGGGTGACGGAGCGCGTGAAGGGTTTGCCCGTCCCGCCGCCGATCCGCGCAGTGGGCAGCTCGACCGTCAGCGTCTTCCATTCCGGCGTGTCGCCAAGAACGTTGTGGCCGTATTCAGATGTGGGATCGGCGAAGCGCGCCACGTCGCAAGCGGCGGCGGGGACGGCAAAGACCGCAGCGGCGGCGAATATTAGTCCGCGCAAGATCAGATCTGCTTCTCCGGCATGCGCACCACCAGCCCGTCCAGATCAGCGGTGACCTTGAGCTGGCAGGTCAGGCGCGAATTCTCCTGCGGTTCATAGGCGAAGTCGAGCATGTCCTCTTCCATCATCTCCTTCGCCGGCAGCCGGTCGACCCACTCCGGATCGACATAGACGTGGCAGGTGGAGCACGCGCAGGCGCCGCCGCAATCGGCCTCGATGCCGGGGATCATGTTCTTGACCGCGCCTTCCATGACCGTCAGCCCCTCGGCGACGTCGACGACATGCTCGGTCCCGCCATGTTCGATATAGGTGATTTTCGGCATGTAGCCCGATTGCTCCCTGCTCGGCCCGGTTTCGCGGCCGTAAGTGTTCGATTCGGGATCATCTAACCATTCTGGCCGCGGATCGCGAGTCCGGCGCGGCCAATCGCCTGAAATCCGTGGGAAGGGCGATCACTCGGCGGGCGCAGCGGCGGCCCGGCGCGCGGCGAAGGAGGTCTCGACGCCGGGCGCGGGATGGCGCGGGACCAGGGTGGCCAGCCCCAGCGAGCCGAGGGCCATGGCGCAGGCGAGGCCGAACACGAAACCCGGCGAGACCAGCCAGACATAGCCCAGCGCCGCCGGCAGGAATACCGCCGCGATATGGTTGATGGTGAAGGCCACCGCCGCCGTGGGCGCGATGTCGGCCGGGTCGCTGATCTTCTGGAAATAGGTCTTCTGCGCGAAGGCCATGGCGAACAGAAGGTGGTCGACGACATAGAGCGCCGCCGCGACC
>QKHF01000259.1 GCA_003250135.1 Paracoccaceae bacterium
CCTGCCGCGTCTGTCCTTGTCGCCTATAAGGCGATATGGGGCTCCGTTGCGCCGCCGCAATCGCGAAATCGTGATCGCGGGGCTGGCGGCGCTGTTTCTCGCGTTGGCGCCCGCCGCCGCGACGGCCGAGCCCGCCGCCGCCTCCATCCCGCCCCAGCCGGTGACGGTGCTGGCGTTGGGCGACAGCCTGACCCATGGCTATGGCCTGCCGCAAGAGGAGGGCTTCGTGCCGCAGCTTCAGGCCTGGCTTGCGGAGAACGGCGCCCCGAACGTCAAGGTCATCAATGCAGGCGTCTCGGGCGACACCACCGCGGGTGGGCGCGCACGGCTCGATTGGTCGCTGACGCCGGAAGTGGATGCAGTGATCGTGGAATTGGGCGGCAACGACTTGCTGCGCGGCATCGACCCGGCCTCCAGTCGCGAGAACCTCGACGCGATCCTGGCCACGCTGGACGAGCGCGGCCTGCCCGCGATCCTGACCGGAATGAAGGCGCCCACCAATTACGGGCCGGAATGGCAGGCCGAGTTCGACGCCATGTATCCGGACCTCGCGGAAAAACACGGCGCGATCTACGACCCGTTCTTCCTTGAGGGGTTGGAGGGCGACCGTTCGCTGGCGCAGCAGGACGGCATCCACCCCAGCGCCAAGGGCGTGGAGAAACTGGTTGAGCGCTTCGGACCGCTGGTGCTGGAGCTGGTCGAGCGGGTGGACGCAGAAGGGAAATGATCCGCGCCTTCGTCGCCATCCGCCCGCCGGGCGAGGTGATCGACCGGCTGGTCGGCCTGCAGGCGGGGGCGCCGGGGCGCGTCTCTCCGCCAGAGAACCTGCACCTGACGCTGGCCTTTCTGGGCGAGATCCCGACGCGCCTGCTGGAGGACGCCGACGCGGCGCTTGGCCAGATCAAGGCGCCCGGTTTCGCGCTAACGCTGGACGGGGTCGGCCTATTCGGCGGCTCGAAACCCCGGCTGATCTACGCGGATGTCGCGCCCTGCCCGGCCCTGACGGCGCTGCAGGCCAAGGTGGCGCAGGCCGCGCGCGGCGCCGGGATCGAGCTGGAGGCGCGGCGCTACTCCCCCCACATCACACTCGCCCGACTCGACAAGCGCGGCGCCGACCGCAAGCGCGCCGAGCGCTTCGCCGCCGACCGCGCCGCCTTTCTGGCCGGGCCGTTCGAGGTGACGGAGTTCGGCCTCTACCGCTCCACCCTGCACGCCCACGGACCGGTCTATGATCGGCTGAAGGCCTACGCGCTGACGTAAAAAAGCCGCCCCGGGCGTCGGGGCGGCAGGGTCAGGGAACAGGTGCGTAGCGTCAGGCGCGGACATCCCAGAACGGGCGGGCGGCCTCGGTCTCGGCGTCAAAGCGGGTCACCCCGATATCCTTCAGCTGATGATCCGACATCTCGGCCAGCGCGCGGCGCTGCTTCGAAATCTCGATCCAGTTGCGAACCAGCTTCAGGAACCCGGTCAGCTGGCTGGTGTTGCGCGCCGCGACGGGGGCGACGCGAGCGGTCATGACAAGCGTTTTCATGGCGTCCTCCATTTAGAAGTATGATTCGTTGGTCCGTTTCATCATCGTGGTTGATATGTAGGCGAGGACGATGTATAAGTGAAACGAATGTTTATGAAGTCAGCCATCACAGAATGTGAATGATTGCCGAAAGGAGGCCCGCCATGCCCCGCAATCTCGACCTTACCGCCCTGCGCAGCTTTCTGACCGTCGCTGAGACGGGTGGCGTCACCCGCGCCGCCGGGCAGCTGAACCTGACCCAGTCGGCGGTCTCGATGCAGCTGAAGCGGCTGGAGGAGTCGCTCGACGCCCAGCTTCTGGACCGGACCGGCCGCGGCGTCTCGCTAACATCGGAGGGAGAACAGCTGGCCGCCTACGCCCGCCGCATCCTGACGCTCAACGACGAAGTCTGGGACCGGCTGACCGGCGCCAGCTTCGAGGGCGAGCTGACCTTCGGCGTGCCGCATGACATCGTCTATCCGCACGTCCCCGCCGTGCTGCGCGCCTTTGATCGCGAGTATCCGCGGGTGAAGGTGCACCTCGTCTCCTCCTACACCAAGAAGCTGAAAGAGCTGTTCGCCCGCGGAGAGGTCGACCTGATCCTGACCACCGAGAAGGAGATCGAGCAGGGCGGCCAAGTGCTCGAGGAGGCCCAAATGGTCTGGGTCGGCGCGGTGGGAGGCGCGGCCTGGCGCAACCGACCCCTGCGGCTGGCCTTCGAGGGCGGCTGCCTGTTCCGGGCGCCCACAATGGAGGCGCTGGAGAAGGCGGGCGTGCCATGGGAGATGGCCGTCGAGTCGGATTCGACGCGCACCATCGAGGCCAGCGTCTCGGCCGACCTCGCGGTGCATGTGGCGCTCGAGAGCAACATCGCGCCCTATGCCGAGCCGATCCGCCATGGCGGCGCCCTGCCTGAGCTGCCCAGCATGAAGATCTGCATGTATGCGGCGCGCGGCCCGAAAGCGGCGCTGGTCGAAGCACTGGCCGACTGCGTGCGCCACGCC
>QKHF01000098.1 GCA_003250135.1 Paracoccaceae bacterium
CGGTTTTTCGAAACGCTGAACACGGGCGAGGTCGTCTCTCGCCTGTCGGCGGACACCACGGTAATCCAGTCGGTGGTCGGGTCTTCGGCCTCCATCGCGCTCAGGAACACGCTGCTGTTCCTTGGCGGCATGGCGATGCTCTTGATCACCAGCGCCAAGCTGACGGCCCTCGTGCTGCTGATCGTGCCGGTGGTGGTGGTGCCGATCCTCGTGCTCGGGCGGCGGGTGCGCGCGCTCAGCCGCGAAAGCCAGGACCGGATCGCAGACGCCTCCACACTCGCGGGCGAGGCGCTGCAAGCCGTGCAGACCGTTCAGGCCAACACCCATGAGGTGGAAAGCCGGGCGGAGTTCGGCGAGAGGGTGGAGCGCGCCTATGACGTCGCGCGCAAGCGGATCGTCGCTCGCTCCGCCCTGACCGTCATCGTGATCTTCCTGATCTTCACCGGCGTCGTCGGGGTGATGTGGATCGGCGCGCGCGACGTAATCTCAGGCTCGATGACGGCGGGCGAGCTGGGTCAGTTCATCCTCTACGCGGTGTTCGTCGCAGGCTCGGTCGGCGCGCTCAGTGAGGTCTGGGGCGAATTGCAGCGCGCGGCCGGGGCGACCGAGCGGCTGATGGAGTTGCAGACCGCCGTCAACCCGATCCCGACGCCGGATGCGCCCGCCGCTTTGCCGCCCGAGATCAAGGGCGAGATCGGCTTCGAGGACGTCCTGTTCCACTATCCCTCGCGGCCCGAAACCTCGGCGCTGGAGGGGGTGAGCCTGACGGTCAAGCCGGGAGAGACCGTGGCGCTGGTCGGGCCCTCGGGCGCGGGCAAGACCACACTCTTCCAGATGCTGCTAAGATTCTACGACGCCGACGCGGGCCGGGTGACGCTGGACGGGATGGATGTGCGCGGCTTCGATCCGACCGAGCTGCGCCGCGCCTTCGCCGTGGTGCCGCAGGAGCCGGTGATCTTCGCCGCCTCGGCGCGCGATAACATCCGCTTCGGCCGGCCCGGCGCGACGGACGCGGAGGTGGAGGCCGCGGCCGAGGCCGCCGCCGCGCATGAGTTCATCGCCAAGCTGCCCGAGGGCTTTGACAGCTATCTGGGCGAGCGCGGCGTGATGCTGTCGGGCGGGCAGCGCCAGCGCATCGCCATCGCCCGCGCAATCCTGCGCGACGCGCCGGTGCTTCTGCTGGACGAGGCGACCTCGGCGCTGGATGCGGAGAGCGAGCGGTTGGTGCAGAGCGCGGTGGAGCGGCTGGCCAAGGGCCGCACCACCATGGTCATCGCCCATCGCCTCGCCACCGTGAAGAAGGCGGACCGGATCGTGGTTCTGGATCAGGGCCGGATCGTCGCCATTGGCGCCCATGATGATCTGGTGGCCGAGGACGGGCTCTACGCCCGCCTCGCGCGGCTGCAATTCGCTGAGGGCGTGCTGGCGGCGGAGTAAGCCCGCGGTCTGATCGAGATTTCGCGCCTTCCCGACCAACGTCGGGCGCGCGACCTCATTTTATCATTTTGTCGCGAGCATGGAGCGCGCCCCTCCGGTAGAGTGAGGCGCAGGGGCGCAGCGCGGGAGCAGACGACCATGAGTGGCGACATGTCCGTCGAACCGAAATCGATGGGAACCCTGGCCGACAAGCGCGCGATAGAGGCGGCGCCGCTGTCCGAGCGCTGGTCGGCGCGCAACACATACGAATTGCTTTGCCAGACCGCCGCGCGGCACGGCAATCGACCGGCGCTCTCGTTCCAGATCGAAAGCGGCCCGAAGGATTCGGCGGAGACGCTGACCTGGTTCGAGGTCCTGAGCCATGTGAACCAGGCCGCCAACCTGTTCCGGCGGCTCGGCGTCGGCGAGGGCGACGTGGTCGCCTATCTGCTGCCGAACTGCAACGAGACCGCGATTGCGCTGCTCGCGGGGCAGACGGCGGGCGTGGTGGCGCCGATCAACCCGCTGCTGGAGCCGGATCATATCGCCGCCCTGCTGCGCGAGACCGGCGCCAAGGTGCTCGTGACGCTGGCGCCCTTCCCAAAGTCTCAACTCAACGAAAAGGCATTGAAGGCGGCCGCCGAGGCGCCCTCGGTCGAGACGGTGCTGGAGGTGGACATCGCCCGCTATCTGACGCCGCCGGTCAAGTGGCTGATCCCGATGTTTCGGCCCGGCCGTCCGGACGAGGGCTCAGCCAAAGTCCTGAACTTTGAGGCCGAGGCCGCCAAGGAGAAATCCGGCGGCCTGACCTTTCAGCCAGAGGCGCGGGCCGACACCATCTCGGCGCTGTTCCACACCGGCGGCACCACCGGCATGCCCAAGATCGCGCCGCACCGGCAGCAGGGCATGCTCTACAACGGCTGGCTGGTGGAGCGGCTGATCTTCGACGAGAACTCGGTCGTCCTCTGCCCGATGCCGCTGTTCCACTGTTTCGGCGCCTATCCGATGTGGATGGCCTGCGTCGCCTCGGGCGCGCATATGGTGATGCCCACCCCCGCGGGCTATCGCGGCGACGGAGTGATGGACAATTTCTGGAAGCTGATCGAGCGTTGGCGCGTCACCTTCCTGACCACGGTGCCGACCGCCGTCGCCGCGCTGATGCAGCGGACGGTGAACGCCGACGTCTCCTCGCTGCAATACGCGATCTGCGGCTCCGCCCCGCTGCCGAAGGAGCTGTTCCGGCAGTTCGAGGAGGCGACGGGCGTCAAGATCCTCGAAGGCTATGGCCAGACCGAGACGACCTGCCTGATCTCCTGCAACCCGCCCAATGGCGAGCGCAAGCTGGGCTCGGTGGGCCTGCCCTTTCCCTATACCGAGGTCCGCATCCTGCATCTCGACCAGCACGGCCGCGTCTCGAAGGAGTGCGGCGTCGACGAGGTCGGCGAGATCTGCGTGAAAAGCCCCGGCGTCTTTCCCGGCTACACGGACCCGGCGCGCAATGAGGGGCTGTTCGCGGAGGGCGGCTGGCTGCGCACTGGCGATCTCGGGCGGCTGGACGCGGACGGCTATCTGTGGATCACCGGGCGCGCCAAGGACGTCATCATCCGCGGAGGCCACAACATCGACCCCGCGATTATCGAAGAGGCGCTGGCCAAGCACCCGCAGGTGGCGTTCGTCGGCGCGATCGGCCAGCCGGATTCCTACTCAGGCGAATTGCCCTGCGCCTATGTCGAACTGATTGATGGCGGCTCGGTCTCGGCCGAAGAGTTGATGGCCTTCGCCGCCGAGAATGTCGGCGAACGCGCCGCCCGGCCGGATTACGTGGAGATCGTCGACGAATTGCCGAAGACCGCCGTCGGCAAGATCTTCAAGCCCGAGCTGCGCAAGCGCGCCATCGCCCGCATCTATCAGGCGGCGCTGGCCGAGGCCGGGATCGCCGCCGCCGTATCGGTCGTCGAGGACCCAAGGCTGGGGCTGGTGGCCGAACTGAGCCCGGCCACAGGCGCGCTGGACGAGGCGGCGGCCGGCGCAGCGCTCGGCGCCTTCGCCCGGCCGTGGCGGACTGCGCCCTAGGGCGCCAGGCTCCTGATATAGGCGGTGATGTCGTCTACGGCGTTGGCCGAGATGTCGAGCTTCGGCATCGGCGGATGCGGATCGCTGATCCAGGCGCGCAGCGCCTCTTCCGAGCGGGTCTCGGCGACGTTCTGGAACGACGGCCCAACGTCCCCGCCCGGCCCGTCTGGGCCGATCAGATGGCACTCCACGCACCAGCGCTCGACCATCTCGCGGCCGCGCTCCGGACTCGGCTCGCGCGGGTCCTGCGCCAGGGCGGGAGCCGCGATAAACGCGGTGGCGAAAGCGGCGAGAACGGAGGCGCGGGTCACTGCTGCGTCCCCTCGGGCATAAGTTCGGGCTCGACGAACGGCTCATCCACCGTCCAGCCGCGGATCAGTTCGGGGATCTCATCCTCGGAGAACCCTTTCTGGGCGTCAGGCGTGGCGACGAAGGCGGCGAGATCGGCGATCTCCTCGCCCGTTAGCTCCACCTGATAGCCGAACTCCGTGGCCTGCAACTCGGCCATCGCCAGCGAGCCGCGCCACATCCGGGCGGCGAAACTCACGGGGTCGATGATCCTGGGCTCCTCCACCGCGTCCAGCGGCGGCCCGGCGAGACCCCCGACGCCGTTGACCGAGTGGCAGACGACGCAGCCCTTGAAGACGAACAGCGCCCGCCCCTCTTTCGCATCGGGGCTGGGCACGGCGATCATCGGCCCGGCGGCCATCGCCGGCGCGGCGGTCAGGGTTGAAACCGTGGCGGCGACCAGAAGCGGGAGCATGGAACGACCAATTACGCGAAACACGGGCGAAGCCCTCCTGTCGGGTTGATTTGAGGCGAGAGTGCGGAAGCGCGGCGGGCGGCGCATTGATTCAGGTCACGGGTGGTCAGTCTATGACGGGCAATCCGCTGGGAACAGTCTCGGGCGCGGTCCCGCGCGCCTCCAGCACCGCCGGGTCGGTCAGGGCGTTCAGGAAGGCGAGAATGTCGGCGACCTCGTCCTCCCCCGCCAGCCACGCCGACAGCTCGTTGGCGGACGCGATCGCGGCCAGCAACTCCGGGTCTTTCAGGACAGCGAAGTCGACGGAGTCGAGGTCCGCGCGGCTGGGCAGAACCGCCTCGGTCCCGTCGCAGGCGTAGAGCCCGTCGACCGGGTCCATGTGGTGGCGCACCACCCCCTCCATCGTGGCGTAGGCGCCCGCATGGCCGTAGGGCGCGGTCAACGCGACATTGCGCAGGCTGGGGGTGCGGAACCGGTAGCGGTCTTCCGCATCGCCGGTGACGCGTTCGCGCCCGTAATCCTCGCGCCCGCTCGCCCCGTCGCCCTTGCCGGGACCGATCTGCGGCATGGCGATGGCGTGGAACTCGTGATCGGTCTGGAACGCCCCGCTGTGGCAGCCCGAGCATCCCGCCTCGCCGTAGAAGAGGGCCATGCCCCGTTCGGCGGAGTCTGACATCGCGCCAGCTTCGCCCCGCAAGCGCCGGTCGAAGGCGCTACCGTCGCTGCGGAACGCGGCGGCCTCGAAGGCGGCGATAGCGTTAGCAGCGTCGGCGAAGCGAATTTCTTCCGGCTTAAGGCCATACGCCGCCTCGAACATCTGGGCGTAGCCGGGAATGGCGCGCAGGCGATCCTCCAGAATCGCCCAGACCTTCGGCAGATCCTTGGCCTCGGCGGCGATGGCGATCTCGTTCTCCGGCGGCTGACCGGCCATCTCGGCCATCGAGGTCACGGGAAACATCGCCTGCGCGGCGAGCGCGCTTTTCAGCCCGTGCGGCAGCGCGTCCCCGGCTGGGGAGCGGAAGCCGGAGGGGAAGGACGGGTCCGCCTCGACCCGGCCGTCATGGAACATCACGCGGAATTCGGCGGCGCCGAGATTGAACAGCGCCGGGGCGTTTCGCGGCACGCGCTCATAGATCGCATTTGACTGCGCGCCCGTGTTGCGATCCGGCCCGAGGCCGGTCGCGCCCTCGCCCACCGGGACGGACAGGCCATCGCCGGTCGCCTCGGCGGGATGATGGCAGGTGGCGCAGGAGATGTTCTGATTGCCGCTCAGGACCTTGTCGAAGAAGAGCGCGCGGCCCAGCTCCACCTCCGCCGGGTTCGGCGCGCCGCCGTCACGGAAATCCCCGTTGGCGACAGGAGCAGGCAGGACGAGGCCCACCGCGCCCGCGGACAGGGCGCCCGCCGCCAAAACGCCCAGAACCGTCAACAAACCCAGCTTGTGCGAACTACGCATGACCACCCCTCGACACGCCCCCCATCGGCAATGCGCCACTTGGGTAACCGCGTCAAGCGGCGGAATTTCGGCAGGGGACGGATTTTGAACGCGTGTTACCCGCGTCCGCGGCAAAAGTCGCGATCCACATAAATTCGGTTGAAGACGCCTATCCCGCGAACCAGCGGCGAGAAACCTCCGAGCGGTCGTCGTAATGTGCTTCGAAAATCGGCGCGGCGAGTATCGCCAACATCCGGAGCTGCCCGTCTCCGGCATTCCGAAAGCCGTGACGCCGTTTCGCCGGGATCACAACCGACTGGCCCGCCTCGGCTCGGCGCTGCTCGTCCTCGATCCAAAGATCCGCAGAGCCCGACAGCACCGTAAGTACCTCCTCGACCGGATGCCAATGGGTCGGCGCGCCGAGGCCCGGCTCACACCACTGTTCGAACACGGTCAGAGCTTCGGCGCCGGTCAGCCGTGAGACGCGCATGCGCGTCGACACCCCCGGCCGCCAAATTTCGAGGGGCTGACCTTCATGGTCGATCAACTTCATGCCGATGCCCTCCCGCCGGATTTCCCCGCCTTTGCGTTGCCGCGACTGTGTGGCCGGCCAAAATCCCGATCAAGCGAAATTGCGCTGTTGCGGCGCGCATCCGAATGGGAGCCCGAAGCGAAGCCCTCCTTCACCCGTCGCCCGACGCCGCCCCACAGCGATTCACGTCAAGTCGGTGTCAACGCGCCGCCCGGCGCCAAGACGCCGTTTACGCTCGATCACTTGCGAGCGTCGGTATTGCTGCTGTTGAACGGGAAAAATGGTGCCGCTGGACAGGATTGAACTGTCGGCCTCACCCTTACCAAGGGTGCGCTCTACCACTGAGCTACAGCGGCCCGCTGCGTGGAGGGGTAGATACAAGATCGCGGGCCGAATGCAACCCCAATCCAAACGGCGTCTGGACCGGGGCGTTTCGGTGCGTTATCCGCGCAGCATGGGCGTTAAAGACGGACAAAGCGGCAAGGACGAAAAGGCCGAGAGGCTGGCGCAGGCCTTGCGCGAAAACCTGAAGCGGCGCAAGGGCCAGGCGCGCGCGCGGCGCGCGGCCGCGCAGGACGAGAACGCCGCCCAGCCCGCGCCCGGCGCCGATTCCGCCAAACCCGACACCGAATAAGACCAGCGGCCCAGCGCCGCCCCTCGGCCGCGAGCGGTTGAGATCGTCTCGCCGGCGGTCTACATCACGTTCGCCGGCGTGCGGCGAGGAGAGGACGTCATGGACAGGATCGCGGTGCGGGGCGGAACCCCGCTGAAGGGCGAGATCGCGATCAGCGGCGCGAAGAACGCGTGCCTGACGCTGATGCCGGCCGCGCTTTTGACCGATGAGCCGCTGACCCTGACCAACACGCCGCGCCTGGCCGACATCAAGACCATGTCGGAGCTTCTGGAATCGCTCGGCTGCGAGGTCGCCCCCCTGCAGGATCGACGAGTGCTGGCGATCGGGACCGAGCGAATCTCCAACCACACCGCGCATTACGACATCGTCCGCAAGATGCGCGCCTCGATCCTGGTGCTTGGCCCGATGCTGGCGCGCGAGGGAGAGGCGATCGTCTCGCTGCCCGGCGGCTGCGCCATCGGCGCCCGGCCGGTCGACCTGCACCTGAAAGCGATGGAGGCGCTGGGCGCCGTTCTGGAACTCGAGGACGGCTATGTGCACGCCTCGGCCCCGAACGGCCTGACCGGCGCCGTGGTCGACCTGCCCTTCGCCTCGGTCGGCGCCACCGAGAACGCGCTGATGGCGGCGACGCTGGCCAAGGGCGAGTCGGTGATCAGGAACGCCGCCCGCGAGCCCGAGATCGTCGATTTGGCCAATTGCCTGATCGCCATGGGCGCGAAGATCGAGGGCGCGGGGAGCAGCGAGATTCGCATTCAGGGCGTTCCCCGGCTGCATGGCGCGACGCACCGGGTGATCGCCGACCGGATCGAGGCTGGGACCTATATGATCGCCGCCGCCATCACCAATGGCGACATCGTGCTGACCGGGGTGACCCGCGACCTCGTCGGCGCCTTCGCCGACAAGCTTGAGGAGGCGGGCGTGCTGGTCGAGGATGTCGAACACGGCGTCCGCGTGCGCCGCGCCGGCGAGCATCTGAAGCCGGTTCATATCGAGACCGAGCCCTTCCCCGGCTTCCCGACCGATCTGCAGGCGCAGATGATGGCGCTCCTGACGCTCGCCGAGGGCGACAGCGAGATCGAGGAGAAGATCTTCGAGAACCGCTTCATGCATGTGCCGGAGCTCAGCCGCATGGGCGCCCATATCGAGGTGCATGGCGGGGCTGCGATGATCCACGGCCCGGCGCATCTGACCGGCGCCCCGGTGATGGCGACCGACCTGCGCGCCTCGGTCAGCCTGGTGCTGGCGGGGCTGGCGGCAGAGGGCGAAACCATCGTCAACCGCGTCTATCATCTGGATCGCGGATATGAGCGGGTGGAGGAGAAACTCTCCGCCTGCGGCGCCAACATCAGACGACTCAGCGAATAGGCGGGGGAGCGATTCATGGTCGAAGACGCGCGGTTCGAGGACGCGGCCAAACCGGTTCGGCTGAAGGCCGAGTCGGTAGAGGATCTTACGGTTCTGTCCGCCTTGCTGCAGGACGCGGTCGGCAAGGCCAAGGACTTCGCCTTCCTGCCCAAGCGCCGCCGCTTCATCTTCGTCGTCAACCGCTATCGCTGGGAGGACGGGCAACAGAATGGCCCTGGCCAGCGGGTGCAGACCGGCGTGACCGTCGAGAACGCGCTGAAGGTCCGCGCCAAGGGCGTGGCGCCCGGCGTCGACAAGCCGGTGGAGATCCTCGATCTGGCCTGGGCCGCGGGCGAGGACGGCGCCGGGTCGCTGCACATCCTTTGCGCGGGCGGGGCGGAGTTCGCCATCGAGGCCGAGGCGCTGGATGTCGCACTGGCCGACATCACCAAGCCCTGGGCCGCCTCCGCCCGCCCCCGCCATCCAGGCGCCTGAGCTTACCCAGGGTCAAACCGCCCTTTCGCTCTCCTCGATCCCCCGCTAAAGACGAAGTCGCCGGGCGCGGCCCGGCCGACGATGCTGAACCTTCGCTGAAACTTCGGGGTTTTCGCCCATGCCCGCCCTGCTGAACGCCGGCGATTCCGATTTCGAGGCCCGCTTCGACGCGCTTCTCAACATGAAGCGCGAAAGCAGCCCCGACGTGGACGCCGCCGTGGCGGAGATCATCGCCGACGTGCAGGCGCGGGGCGATGCGGCGGTGATCGAGCTGACGAAGCGCTTCGACCGGCTGGAGTTGACGCCTTCGACGCTGGCGTTCTCCGAGGCGGAGATCGACGCGGCGGTCGCCTCGGTCCCGACGGAGGAGCGCGCGGCGCTGGAGTTGGCGGCCCGGCGCATCCGCGCCTATCACGAGCGGCAGAGGCCCGTGGACGCGCTCTGGACGGACGAGGACGGCGTAGAGCTGGGCTGGCGCTGGACGCCGGTGGACGCGGCCGGGCTCTACGTTCCGGGCGGCCTCGCCTCCTACCCCTCCTCGGTGCTGATGAACGCGATCCCGGCGCAGGTCGCGGGGGTCGAGCGGGTGATCATGTGCGCCCCCACCCCGGATGGCGCGGTCAATCCTCTGGTGCTGCTCGCTGCGCGCCTGTCAGGCGTCGAGATGGTCTATCGCATCGGCGGCGCGCAGGCGGTGGCGGCGATGGCCTACGGCACCAACACCATCAAGCCGGTCGACAAGATCACCGGCCCCGGCAACGCCTTCGTGGCGGCGGCCAAGCGGCGGGTCTTCG
>QKHF01000211.1 GCA_003250135.1 Paracoccaceae bacterium
GTGGGCTCGTCGCTGGAGGGGCATGTGACGCCCATTCGCGGCGGGGTCAGCCTGGACATGATGCGCATGAACCGGGTGCTGGCGATCCACCCGCAGGATCTGGACGCTGTCGTCCAGCCGGGCGTCACCCGCAAGGAGCTGAACGCCGCGCTTAAGGGAACGGGCCTCTTCTTCCCGGTCGATCCGGGCGCCGACGCCTCGCTGGGCGGGATGGCGGCGACCCGCGCCTCGGGCACCAACGCCGTGCGCTACGGCACGATGAAGGACGCGGTGCTGGGACTGGAGGCGGTGCTGGCCGACGGCCGGATCATCCGCACCGGCGGGCGGACGAAGAAATCCTCCGCCGGGTATGACCTGACGCGGCTTCTGGTCGGCTCGGAGGGCACGCTCGGGATCATCACCGAACTGACGCTGCGCCTGCACGGGCTGCCCGAGGCGATCTCGGCCGCGGTCTGCGCCTTTCCCGGCGTCGAGGCGGCGGTGACCACGGTGATCGAGACCATCCAGATGGGACTGCCGGTCGCCCGCATCGAGTTCCTCGACGAGGCGCAGATCGCCGCCTGCAACGCGTATTCCAAACTCGACCTCGCCATCGCCCCCACCCTGTTCCTTGAATTTCACGGCAGCGACACCGCCGTCGCCGAGCAGGCCGAGACCTTCGGCGAGATCGCACGCGACCACGGCGCGACCGGATTCGACTGGGCGGCGCGAGAGGAGGATCGCAACCGCCTGTGGGCTGCGCGGCACGACGCCTACTGGGCCGCCAAGGCGGCCTCGCCGGGCGCAGGGGTCTATGTGACGGACGCCTGCGTGCCGATCTCGCGCCTCGCCGAATGCCTGCTGGAGACGCGGGCCGACATCGACGCCTCGCCGCTGACCGGCATGATGGTCGGGCATGTGGGCGACGGAAATTTCCACGTTGTGCTGCTGATCGACCCGAACTCGGAGGCAGATGCGCGAGAGGTGGAGCGGCTGACGGCGCGGATCGCCGAGCGCGCGCTGGCGATGGATGGCACCGTCACGGGCGAGCATGGCGTCGGCCTTGGCAAGATGCGCTTCATGCGCGCTGAGCACGGGCCCGCTCTGGATGCGATGGCCGAGATCAAGCGGGCTCTCGACCCGCTCAACATTCTCAATCCGGGCAAGATCGTGGAGATCAACTAGCCCGCCAGCAGCGCCTCCGCCGCGCCGCGAGCCTCCGCCGTCACCGTCTCGCCCGACAGCATGCGGGCGATCTCGTCCACCCGCTCCTGCGGGCCAAGCGGAACCACGCTGGTGCGTGTGAGGTCGCCCTCGACCGCTTTCCAGATGCGCCATTGCCGGTCCGCGCGCGCCGCCACCTGCGGCGAATGGGTGACGACCAGAACCTGGCTGCCTTCGGCCAGCGCCGCCAGGCGCCGACCCACCGCGTCCGCCGTGGCGCCGCCGACGCCGCGGTCGATCTCATCGAAGATCATGGTCACGTCGCCCGCCGAGGCGAGCGGAACCTTAAGCGCCAGAAGAAAGCGCGACAGCTCCCCGCCAGAGGCGATCTTGCCGATCGGCCCGGGCTTCGACCCGGGGTTGGTGGCGACGGTGAAGGCGACGCGGTCGATCCCGTCCGGCCCGGCGTCCTCGGGCGGCAGCGTCTCCACCTCGGTCCGGAAAACGGCCCGCTCCATCTTGAGCGGTCTCAACTCGGCCCCCACCGCCGCATCCAGCCGCTGGGCGGCGGCGCGGCGCACCTTGCTGAGCGCTTCCGCGGCGGAGAGGTATCGGGCGCGAGCAGCCTCCGCCTCCGCCGAGAGTTCTCCGATCCGGCCCTCGCCAGCGTCGATGGCGTCCAGCTTACCCGCGAGCACGTCACGCAATTCCGCCAGATCATCGGGCTGGACGTTGTGCTTGCGGGCGAGGCCGCGCAGCGCGAACAGACGCTCCTCCACCGCCTCAAGCCGGTAGGGCTCGAACGTCAGCGCCTCCAGCGCGGACTCGACGCCCGACTGCGCCTCGCTGAGTTCCGTCATGGCGCGATCGAGTGCGGCCAGCGGCTCATCCAGCCGGCCTTCCAGCTGGGGCGCGGCGTGATCGAGACGGCGGAGCGCGTCGCCCATCGCGCCCTCCGCGCCCTCCGGCCCCAGCGCCTCGGCCGCTTTGGCGACTTCCTCGCGCATCCGTTCGGCGGCCTGCATCAGGCGTCGTTCGGCGTCCAGCGCGTCGGCCTCGCCCGGCTCTGGCGCGATCTCATCCAGTTCCTCTACCGCATGGCGCAGGTAATCGGCGTCGCGGGCGGCGTCCTCCTGCGCGACGCGGGCTGCGGAGAGCGCGTCCTCGGCTGCACGGGCGGCGCGCCAGAGCTTCGAGACCTCGGCCGCCTCTCCCGTCACCCCTGCGAAGGCGTCGAGCAGGGCCCGATGCCCGGCCGGGTTCAGCAGGCCCCGGTCGTCATGCTGGCCATGTGTCTCCACCAGAAGCTCGCCGATGGCGCGAAGCGTTCCGGCGCTGGTCGGCTGGTCGTTGACGAAGGCCCGCCCCCGCCCGTCGGCCGAGACGGCGCGGCGCAGGATCAATCCGTCTTCCGCAGCTGGCAGACCCGCCTCCGCCAAGGCGGCGTGGACGGGGTGATCTGGGGCGGGCTCGAACACGGCGACAGCCGAGCCCTGATCGGCGCCTTCGCGCACAAGCCCCGCGCCGCCGCGCGCGCCCAGCGCCAGTCCCAGCGCGTCCAGAAGGATCGATTTGCCGGCGCCCGTCTCGCCGGTCAACGCGTTCAGGCCGGGCCCGAACTCAAGGTCGAGCGCGTCGATCAGAACGATGTCGCGGATCGAGAGTTGCCGGAGCATCGGACGCCCTCGTCGGTCAGGTCCGCGTCAGAGCCACTCGCCCTCGACGATCTGCCGATAGGACCGGGAGATCCAGGAATCGTCATCCTCACTGGGCGACAGGTTCGCGCCAGTCAGTAGGTCATAGCTGTCCGCGTACCAGTCCGAGCCGGGAAAATTGTGCCCCAGAACCGCGGCCGCGGTCTGCGCCTCGTTGGTCACGCCCATCGCCAGATAGCTTTCGACCAGCCGGTGCAGCGCCTCGGGCGCATGGGTGGTGGTCTGATAGCGCTCGATCACGGTGCGGAATCGGTTGATCGCGGCGACATGCTGCCCGCGCTTCAGATAGAAGCGGCCGATCTCCATCTCCTTGCCCGCAAGGTGGTCGCGGGTCAGGTCGATCTTCAGCTTGGCGTCGCGGGCGTAGCTGGTCTCCGGATAACGGTCGACGACGGCGGTCAGCTCCTGCAGGGCGCGGCGGGTGTTGCCCTGATCGCGGCCCACATCGGCGATCTGATCGTAATAGCTGACTCCGATCAGGTACTGCGCGCGGGCGGCCTCTGCGTCCGTCGGGTAGAACTGAAGAAAGCGCTCGGCGGCCAGGGCGGCCTGCTCGTACTGGCCGGCCTGATAATAGGCGAAGGACGCCTGGATCATCGCCTCCTTGGCCTCGTTCGACCAGGGGTGCAGACGCTCCACCTCCTCGTATTGCGCGGCGGCCTGCGCGGGGTTTCCGTCCAACAACGTCGCGTTCGCTTCCGCCAGAAGCACGTCCGCCGGGCGGGCGTCATCCTCCACCAGGCTGGCCTCGTCATCCGAGGAGCAGGCGGAGAGCGCGACCAGCGCAGCGGCGGCGACAACGGAGCGGAGGAGGGAAGCGGGGAGCATTCGACGATCTTTCCGTACATGAAACTCTGGCCGGCGCGAGCCGGCGATCATTCGCATAGCACAGGGCGAAAGAGGCGTCACGGGGGAGTTGCCGGCCCCGGCGGGACAGCGCGGCGGCCGGGCTTCACAAATGCGAACGGCGCCCGAAGGCGCCGCCAAAGATTGGTCCGCACATGCGTGTCGGGTCACGCCACCTGGGTCGTATACTCGCGGCGGCGATCACGCGCCACCAGCGGAACGACCGGCGTCTCGGCCGATTCAAACCGCCAGGCGTTCGGCCGCGCCATCAGGGCGCGCAGCAGGCGGTTGGTCATGCCGTGGCCCGCTTTGACGCCCACATATCGGCCCATCACCGGAGACCCGGCGAGCGCCAGATCGCCGATGGCGTCGAGGATCTTGTGGCGCACGAACTCATCCGGATGACGCAGGCCGCCCGGGTTCAGCACGCGGCCATTGTCGACCACCACAGCGTTGTCCAGCGAGCCGCCCCGGCCCAGACCGGCGGCGCGAAGGCGCTCCACATCCGCCAGATGGCCGAAGGTGCGGCAGTCTGCAATGTCGTCGACGAAACCGTCGCTCGAGACCTTGAAGACGCGATGCTGGCGCCCGATGGCCGGGTCCTGGAAATCGATCTCGAAGTCGATCTCGAATTCGTCGGCCGGATGCAGTTCGGCGCGCGCGCCGCCCTCGCCATCCACAACCACCGTTTCAAGCACACGGATCATCACTCGCTCTTCATCGAGCGAAAGCAGTCCGGTCTTGGCCAGACCGCGCACGAAATGCTCGGCGCTGCCGTCCATGATCGGCACTTCGGGGCCGTCGATTTCGATCAGGACGTTGTCGACGCCGCAGGCGCTGAGCGCGGACATGACATGCTCGACCGTCGAAACGGTGGCGCCGTCCGCGTTGCCCAGAACCGTGCAAAGGCGGGTGTCGCACACCGCGTCGAAACGCGCGGGGATCATGGAATCGCCTTCGGTCACGTCGACGCGCTTGAACCAGACGCCGTAATTGGCGGGCGCGGGACAGATGCGCATCCGGGCCTTCCGGCCGGAATGCACGCCCACACCGTCGAACGTGATGACGTCTTTCACCGTGTGCTGCATGTCTCGTTCCGCCTGTTTTCGCGTCTATTTATAATCCGGGCGCTTTGGTAGCCCTTTATCGCCCATTCAGAGGTAGTGAACTTGTTGCGCTGCGGCAATTCACTCTTGGTTACCTTTTGCAACACACTTTCACGACACATTAGATGAGCTAAAAAGCAAAGCGCCGCCAACGGGTTACGCTGGCGGCGCTGATCTCAAATTTTCCTATCGGACCGGTCCGCGATCAATTCGCCTGCCGCCTCAGGAATGCTGGAATCTCGATCTTCAGGTCTTCCTCGGCCGGCTGATACCGTTGCGCGGGCGCTTCAGAGCCGACCGCTTGCGCCTGTTCGGGCCGGCTGGCCGCCGCTGCGCCGGTCATCCGGTGGATCAGGCTGTTGAACCCGAATTTCGGCTGGGCGGCCTGCGAAGGACGCGGCTCGCGCGGCAGTTCCGCAACCGCCGCGTGGGACGCCGCGGGCGCGGCTTCCGCCATTTCCGGCTCACTATCGGTCTCATCCGCCGTCACGGGCGCGGGCGCGAT
The DNA here is from genome assembly GCA_003250135.1 of Paracoccaceae bacterium. Classification (GTDB taxonomy): domain Bacteria; phylum Pseudomonadota; class Alphaproteobacteria; order Rhodobacterales; family Rhodobacteraceae; genus SZUA-547. The sequence goes on from QKHF01000211.1 coordinate 5,316, forward strand.
GAACTCTGCCGCAGGCGCCGGCGCCTCGGGCTTGCGCGGCTCGGCCTGCGGCAGATCCAGATCGGCCGGGTCGAGGTCGAGGCCCAGATCCTCCTGCGCCTTGGGCTTGGCCGGAGCCGCCGCCACGGGCGCGGCGGGCGCCTCGGCGACCGGAGCGGCTGGCTGCGACGCGGGCGCGGCCGCGCGCTTGACAGCCTCGCGCATCGCGGTGCTGACGCCGCCCGTCATCTGCTGCTGCGGCGCCGGCGTCTGAGCGGCTTGCTGTTTAGGCGTCTGGATCGGCTCCCGCGCCTCCGCCGCGTCGATGCCGGTGGCGACGACCGAAACGCGCATCACGCCGTCCAGGTCGGGGTCGAGCGTCGAGCCGACGATGATGTTGGCGTCGGGGTCGACTTCCGAGCGGATGCGATTGGCCGCCTCGTCCAGTTCGAACAGCGTCAGGTCGTAGCCGCCGGTGATGTTGATCAGCACGCCGCGGGCGCCCTTCAGGCTGACTTCGTCCAGCAGCGGGTTGGCGATCGCCTTCTCGGCGGCGTCGATGGCGCGGCTTTCGCCGTCGGCCTCGCCGGTGCCCATCATCGCCTTGCCCATCTCGTCCATCACGGCGCGCACGTCGGCGAAGTCGAGATTGATCAGGCCGGGCCGGACCATCAGGTCGGTCACGCCCTTGACGCCCTGATAGAGCACATCGTCCGCCATCATGAACGCCTCGGCGAAGGTCGTGCGCTCATTCGCGATGCGGAACAGGTTCTGGTTGGGGATGATGATCAGCGTATCAACATACTGCTGAAGCTCCTCCACCCCGCTCTCGGCGGTGCGCATCCGGTGCGCGCCCTCGAACTGGAACGGCTTGGTGACGACGCCGACGGTCAGGATGCCCATCTCGCGCGCGGCGCGAGCGATCACCGGAGCGGCCCCTGTGCCGGTGCCGCCGCCCATCCCGGCGGTGATGAAGCACATGTGGCTGCCGGCGAGGTGATCGATGATCTCGTCGATCGACTCCTCGGCCGCCGAGCCGCCGACCTGCGGCTTCGCGCCGGCGCCCAGACCTTGCGTCACGCCGACGCCAAGCTGGATGCGGCGCGGCGCCTTCGACTGCTGCAGCGCCTGGCTGTCGGTATTCGCCGTGACGAATTCCGCGCCTTCCAAGTTTTTCTCGATCATGTTGTTGACGGCGTTTCCACCTGCGCCGCCAACGCCAAATACCGTGATCCGCGGCCGGAGGTCTTGCTTCTCCGGCATCTTGAGAGTCAACGCCATGGGGTCCGCCTGTATTGTTTGTTCGTTTGTTGGTCTGCTCGTTTTTTTATGATTCGATAGAGTAACCGAAAGGTGATTCGCCGTCGAGCAGCGAGTTCACCAATTTTTTCGGAACCACCGCATCGCCTGACCGAAACGGCCCCTTGGCGAATCCGGCGAGATCGCGTCGAAGTCCCATACCTCATCATGCTGGCGCACCGCGTAGACCGACAGGCCCACCGCCGCGGCGAAGGCCGGCCCCGCCGCCGATTGCGGCAGCCCGGCGACCCTGATGGGGCGTCCGATCCGCACCCGGCGTCCGAGGATGCGCTGCGCCGCCTCCATCATTCCAGGCAACTGGCAGCTGCCGCCGGTCAGCACAATCTGACGGCCCGGCATATAGTTAAAGCCTGCATGTTCAAGTTGATCACGAACCCCCTCAAGCGTCTCCTCGATACGTGGGCGGATCACGCCGATCAAAGCTGACCGGGGCACCCGGCGGCGCTCTTCGCCGGCGTCCTCTCCGATCTGGGGGGCGTCGACATATTCGCGGTCGTCCATCTTGGTCGGGTAGACGCCGCCATGCAGCGTCTTCAGCCGCTCGGCCGCAGCGGCGGACATGGAAAAGGCCTGCGCGATATCCAGCGTCACATGGTCGCCGCCGATGCGCACCGCGCCGGTGTAGATCAGCTGGCGGCGCAGGAACAGCGAAACGGAGCTGGAGCCGCCGCCAAGGTCCACGCAGGCGCCGCCCAGGTCCTGCTCATCCTCGACTAGGGTGGCGAGGCCGCTGACAAAGGGCGCCGCGACCACGCCCGCCAGCTCCAGATCGCAGCGCTTGACGCATTGCGCGAGATTGCGCAGCGGGGCCGATGCGACGGTCACCACGTGCATGTCGGCGGCCAGCGCAGCGCCGGTCATGCCGCGCGGATCGGTCAGCCCGCTGGCGCCGTCCAACGCGAAATTCACAGGCATGGCGTGAAGGATCTCACGCCCCGGCGGGGTCTTCTGCGGCGCGCAGGCGCCCAGCACCCTGGCCACGTCCGCCTCGCAGACGGCGCCGTTCAGCACATCGACCTCGGCGGAGGACGGAAAGCTCTCGGGCCGCGCGCCGGAGATGACGCCGATCACCTGATCGACCCGCTCGCCCGCCATCTTCTCGGCGATCTCAAGCGCGGTGCGGATGGCCCGCTCCGCCTCCTCCATATCCACGATCTCGCCCTGTCGCACGCCGCGGGACCGCGTGACGCCGGCGCCGATGATGCGCATCGCGCCATAGCCGCCCAGCGCCCCCGTTTGCCGGTTTCGCGAAATTCGCGAAGGATCGAGCTTGATGATGAAACAGGCGACCTTGGACGATCCTACGTCGAGCGCCGCGACCAGCCCGCGTTTCAGGGCCGCGTTCAGGCGGTCGCGCATCAGGCGCTGAGAGGTCAACACGGCGTCGGTCACGCGTCAGTCTCCTCGACAAAATTGGGGTCGCGCAGCTCACGCAGGCGATCCTGCGCACTCGGGCCGAGACGCACGGTGGGGCGGCCCGGCGCGCGGTAATCCACGACGGTCACATCGCGATCCAGCAATCCCTCGGTCCGGTGAAGAAGCAGGATGCGCTTCAGCGCGTCGCGCGGCTTGTCGGCGGGCAGCATCAGAACCTTGCCCTCGGTCAGGTGCACGTCCCAGCGGCGCTCGCCAACGCGCACGAACCCAACAATGCGGGGCGTCAGGTCCACGGCGTCGGCGAGCAGGGTCAGCGCCTCTGCAACGTTTTCGGCGGCGTCCGGGCCGACGACGAGCGGCAGCTCGCTCCATTCGGACCGCTGCGCGAGCGGTTCGATCTCGGCCCCCGCCGGATCGATCAAGGTCACCCGCCCCGCGCTGCGCCAGACGGCGGCGGGCACGCGCTCCTCCACATCGATGCGGATCGCGTCGGGCGGCATCAGCGTGACGCGGGCCGACTTCACCCAGCCGAGCCGCTCCACCTCCCGCCGCAGGGCGGCGGTGTCGACGTCGAGGCTGGAGACGGGGCGGCCGTCCTCGCCCGGATCGAACCGAGACAGAATTTCACTCTCGACCACCGACGTCGCGCCGACCACCTCGACCGAGGAGATGGCGAATTCGGGGCGTTGGGCCACCGTGGCGCGCATGGCTTCGGCGCGCTCCTCGACTGCGTGATACAGCGTCTCGTTCGAGGACAGCCAGACCAAGCCGCCCACGACCGCGAGCGCCGGAACATAGAGCCGAACGAACCGGCGCACGCTGCGGCGACGCCACAGACGGTTCAGCCGGTAGCGCATGCGCGACGGCCCGCCATCCGCGGTCATGAAATCGACCAGCGACTGGACCCCGTCGCGCGCCGCGCCCGCCAGCGCGTAGGAAATCTCGGTCATCGGTCGCATGACGCATCCTCCACGATCCATTCGCAGAGTTCGGCGAACCCGACGCCGCAATGGGCGGCCTGTTCCGGCGCCAGGGAGGTGGGGGTCATGCCGGGCTGGGTGTTGACCTCCAGGATCGCCAGACCGTCGAGGCCGCGAGTCTCGTCCCAGCGGAAATCCGTGCGGCTGACGCCACGGCAGCCGAGCGCCTGATGCGCGCCGACCGCGCCTTCGAGACAGGCGTCAAACACTCGCTTCGGCAGATCGGCCGGCAGGATGTGGCTGGACCCGCCCGAGGAGTACTTGGCGTGATAGTCGTACCAACCCGCGGTCGCGACGATGTCGGTGACGGTCAGCGCCCGGTCGCCCATCACGGCGACGGTCAGCTCACGCCCCGGCACATAGCGCTCCACCATCAGTGTGTCCGGCGCGTTTGCATCCAGCTGCGCGGGGCCGTTGGC
>QKHF01000114.1 GCA_003250135.1 Paracoccaceae bacterium
GCCATCTCGGCCAACGGCGAGACCGCCATCGGCGAGCAGATCGCCGCCGCGATGCAGAAGGTCGGCAACGAGGGCGTGATCACGGTCGAGGAGGCCAAGGGCCTGGAGACCGAGACCGAGGTCGTCGAGGGCATGCAGTTCGACCGCGGCTACCTCAGCCCCTACTTCATCACCAACGCCGACAAGATGGTGGCCGAGCTCGACGACGCCTACATCCTGCTGCACGAGAAGAAACTCTCGTCGCTGCAGCCGATGGTGCCGCTGCTCGAGACCGTCATCCAGACCGGCAAGCCGCTGCTGATCATCGCCGAGGACGTCGAGGGCGAGGCCCTGGCCACGCTCGTCGTCAACAAGCTGCGCGGCGGCCTGAAGATCGCCGCGGTCAAGGCGCCGGGCTTCGGCGACCGCCGCAAGGCCATGCTGCAGGACATCGCGATCCTGACCGGCGGCCAGGTGATCTCGGAAGATCTGGGCATGAAGCTTGAGAATGTCGGCATCGACATGCTGGGCCGCGCCAAGAAGGTCCGCATCACCAAGGACGACACCACCGTCGTCGACGGCGCGGGCGACAAGGCCGAGATCGAGGCGCGCGTCGCCCAGATCCGTCAGCAGATCGAGGAGACCACCTCGGACTACGACCGTGAGAAGCTGCAGGAGCGTCTGGCCAAGCTGGCGGGCGGCGTTGCGGTGATCCGCGTCGGCGGCGCCACCGAGATCGAGGTGAAGGAGCGCAAGGACCGCGTCGACGACGCGCTGAACGCCACCCGCGCCGCGGTGCAGGAAGGCGTCGTTCCGGGCGGCGGCGTCGCGCTGCTGCACGCCTCGAAGACGCTCGAGGGCCTGACCGTCGCCAACTCTGACCAGGAAGCGGGCGTGAAGATCGTTCGCCGCGCCCTGCAGGCCCCGATCCGTCAGATCGCCGAGAACGCCGGCGTCGACGGCGCTGTCGTGGCTGGCAAGGTGCTGGAGTCGACCGACACCCACTTCGGCTTCGACGCGCAGGCCGAGGAGTATGGCGACCTGATGACCAAGGGCATCATCGACCCGGCCAAGGTCGTGCGCACCGCGCTTGAGGACGCCGCGTCCGTCGCGGGCCTCCTGATCACCACCGAGGCGATGGTCGCCGACAAGCCGGAGCCGAAGGGCGCCGGCGGCATGCCCGACATGGGCGGCATGGGCGGCATGGGCGGCATGATGTAAGCCGACCCGGCATCCAGACTATCGAGGGCCGCTCCGCAAGGGGCGGCCCTTTTCTATTGCGCCCATCGCCGCCGCTAGGGAGTGAAATTTGACGTGGCCGCCTGCGCCTCCAAATAACAAGGCCTGAACCAACAAGGGAAAATAACAACAGGGCGGAACCACATGGAAACAATACTCGTCGCCTCGGACCTTTCTGAACGCTCCGACCGGGCGATGCGCCGCGCTGCATCTCTGGCCAAGGCGCATGGCGCCAAATTGATCGCCATGGCGGTGATCGACGAAGATCTTCCGAGCGCGATCGCCGCCACTCAGGTCGAGCAGGCTGGCGCGCAGCTTTCTTCCGCCTTCGGAGAGAATGCGGATGGGGCGGAATTTAAGGCGGTGATCGGCGACCCGTTTCGCGACATCCACACAGCCGCCGCGGAAGCCAACGCCGATCTGATCGTTCTTGGCCTGCACCGCCCGCGCCCGATGCTGGATCTGTTCCGAGAGACGACAATGGAGCGCTTGGTCCGCATGAGCGAGCGGCCCGTGCTGATCGTACGCGACCTCGGGGTCGGGGACTATGCGCGCATCCTTACACCGATCGATTTTTCGCCTGCCTCCGAGGCGGCGCTGCGCGCGGCGTCGACGATTTCGCCTGGCGCGGACGTCCAAGCTTTCCACGCGTATCATGTCCCGTTCCAAGGATTTCGCGGCGGGCAGGTATCCGCTGCTGAATCGAACTCGTTCCGGCGTCAGGCGAATGCCGAAATGGAGAAGTGGCTCAAGACCGCGGACCTTCCGGCGTCGGCGCCGAAAATCGAGCTTGTCGAAGGATCGATCCAGCAGGTTTTGATGCAGCGGATCGGGACGTTCAAACCTGACCTGATCGCCATCGGCGCTCATGGCCGCTCGTCGGTTGCGCCGGGCATCGTCGGCAACGTGACGCTGGAGCTGAAGCGCAATCCCCCCTGTGACATGCTGATTGCACGGCAAAAAATTATGTAACGTGCGACCGTCAGTTCCGAGGACGCACTCAAGGGCCGCTCCGCACGGGGCGGCCCTTTTTGCTTCTCATCCAGGCGCCTCGCGCCTAATGCTGGGCGCATGACCGCGCCCATGCAGACCCTGCTCGATCAGATCGCCGCCAAGGCCCGGCCCCTCGCCGCAGAGGGGCGGCCGGCGCAATACATCCCGGCGCTGGCCCGCGTCGACCCGACCAAGTTCGGGATGGCGCTGATCACGGCGGAGGGCGAGGAATTCACGGTTGGCG
>QKHF01000237.1 GCA_003250135.1 Paracoccaceae bacterium
GGGCGCAGCGAAATGCGCCAACTGGTATATGACGCAATGGAAAGATACGCCGATCTCAGTTTCGCTTGGGTGGGCGAACTCCAGAGAGTTCGCGAAACCATCGCTTACCTGCGACTTATGGCAGAAACAGACGCAGCCGCCGCAGCAAGAGCAAGAGCCTCCGAAATTGCGGACAAGCTGGAAAAGCGTCTCGCCGCATTCCCCGAAGCTGCCTCGCACAAAACAAGAACACCCTAGACAGCCTCCCTCCCCCGCTCCATATGTCGGGGCATGGCTCGCGGTCCCGGAAAAGGCATGTCGGAGGCGCCCTCGGTGTTCGCGGGGGCGGGCTTTGCGCTGGACGCGGTCGGCGCGCTGCCGTCCGATAACTGGACGCCCCACCGGCCGGACCGGAACTGGGTGAAGCTCGAGGGCGGCCGGCGCCTGCGCGTCGCCTCGCCCTATGAGCCCGCCGGCGACCAGGTGACCGCCATTCCCGAGCTCGTGGACGGCATCCTTGAGGGCGAGCGCGACCAGGTCCTCCTCGGCGCCACCGGCACGGGCAAGACCTTCACCATGGCCAAGATCATCGAGGCGACCCAGCGCCCCGCCCTGATCCTCGCCCCCAACAAGACGCTCGCCGCGCAGCTCTATGGCGAGTTCAAGTCCTTCTTCCCGGACAACGCGGTCGAGTACTTCGTCTCCTACTACGACTATTACCAGCCGGAGGCCTACGTCCCGCGCTCGGACCTCTATATCGAGAAGGAATCCTCCATCAACGAGGCGATCGACCGGATGCGCCACTCGGCCACCCGCGCGATCCTCGAGCGCGACGACGTGATCATCGTCGCCTCCGTCTCCTGCATCTACGGCATCGGCTCGGTCGAGACCTACACCTCGATGACGTTCAAGCTGGAAGAGGGCCAGCGCATCGACCCGCGCGCCGTCACCGAGCGCCTCGTCGCCAACCAGTACACCCGCAACGACATGAACTTCACCCGCGGCACGTTCCGCGTGAAGGGCGACGTCATCGACATCTTCCCCGCCCACTACGAGGACCGCGCCTGGAAGCTCTCCTTCTTCGGCGACGAGCTCGAGTCCATCACCGAGTTCGACCCCCTCACCGGCCGCACGCAGCAGCGCCTGCCCGCGATCAAGATCTACGCCAACAGCCACTACGTCACGCCCCGCCCGACGCTCAACCAGGCCATCGAGCAGATCAAGGCCGAGCTGAAGGCCACGACCGCGCATTTCGAGAAGCACGGCAAGCTGCTCGAGGCCCAGCGCATCCAGCAGCGCGTCCAGTACGACCTCGAAATGCTCGCCGCCACCGGCTCCTGCAACGGCATCGAGAACTACAGCCGCTACCTCACCGGCCGCAAGCCCGGCGAGCCGCCGCCCACCATGTTCGAATACCTGCCCGACAACGCCCTCGTCTTCGCCGACGAGTCCCACCAGACGATCCCCCAGATCGGCGCCATGTTCCGCGGCGACTTCAGCCGCAAGTCGACGCTCGCCGAATACGGCTTCCGCCTCCCCTCCTGCATGGACAACCGCCCCCTCAAGTTCGAGGAATGGGACGCCATGCGCCCGCAGACCGTGCACGTCTCCGCCACGCCCGGCCCGTGGGAGCTGGAGCGCACCGGCGGCGTCTTCACCGAGCAGGTCATCCGCCCGACCGGCCTGCTCGACCCGCCGGTGGAAGTCCGCCCCGTCTCGACGGGCGGCGCCAACCAGGTCGACGATGTCATGGCCGAGGTGAAGGCCGCCGCGGCCAAGGGCTACCGCTCGCTGATCACCACGCTGACCAAGAAGATGGCGGAAGACCTCACCGACTTCCTGCACGAGCACGGCGTCAAGGTCCGCTACATGCACTCCGACGTCGACACGATCGAGCGGATCGAGATCATCCGCGACCTCCGCCTCGGCCAGTTCGATGTCCTGGTCGGCATCAACCTGCTGCGCGAGGGGCTCGACATTCCGGAATGCGGTTTCGTCGGCATTCTCGATGCGGACAAGGAGGGCTTCCTCCGCTCGGAGACCAGCCTCGTGCAGACCATCGGCCGCGCCGCGCGGAATGCCGAGGCGCGCGTCGTTCTCTATGCGGACAAGGTGACCGGCTCCATGCAGCGCGCCATGGACGAGACCGAGCGCCGCCGCGCCAAGCAGGCGGCCTATAATGCGGAACACGGCATCACGCCGACCACGATCCGGCGCGAAGTGGCCGACATCCTCGGCGACCTCGGCGAGAAGAAGGACGGCCCCCCGCGCGCCAGGGGCCGCGGCAAGGATACGGCCAAGTCCCGCACCCGCACCCGCGGCATGGCCGAAGAAAAAGCCTTGCCACTTGCAGGTGAATCCGGCCACAACCTGAAATCCGTCATCGCCGACCTCGAAAAACAAATGCGCGAAGCCGCCGCGAACCTGGAGTTCGAAGAAGCCGCCCGCCTGCGGGACGAGGTTAAGCGGTTACGGG
>QKHF01000076.1 GCA_003250135.1 Paracoccaceae bacterium
CTGGTCTATCTCTCGGCCGGCGAGATCCCCGGCGCGCTGGCTCGCGGCGAGGTGCATCTGGGCGTCACCGGCGAAGACCTGATTCGAGAGCGCATCCTCGGCTGGAAGAGCCGCGTCGAGCGCGTCGCCGCCATGGGATTCGGCCGGGCCGACCTGATCGTCGCCGTCCCGAACGGATGGCTGGACGTGGAGACCGTCGCCGATCTCGACGACGCGGCGGGCCGGTTCCGCGAGACTCATGGCCGGCCCTTGCGCATCGCCACCAAGTATCACGCCCTGGCGCGGGAGTTCTTCACCCAGCGCGGCGTGGGCGACTACCTTCTGGTGGACAGCCAGGGCGCGACCGAGGGCGCGCCAAAGAACCGCTCGGCCGAAGCGATCGTCGACATCACGTCGTCGGGCGAGACGCTGCGCGCCAACCACCTGCGCATCCTTGCGGACGGGCTGATCCTGCGGAGCGAGGCCAACCTCTGGAAATCCGAGGCCGCGGAGTGGACGGATGAGGCCAAGGGGGCGCTGGAGGCGCTGAGGGCGAAGTTGGACCGCTAAGCCCGCGCCCGCTTTCCGCTTTCGTCGCCGTCCCAGCGGAACTCCTCCACGGCCTGAAGCAGCGCGGCGGAGATGCCAGGCTCACTCAGCGCGTGGCCCGCATCGGCGACGATGTGCAGCTTAGAGGCCGGCCAGGCGTGGTGCAGGTCCCACGCCGCTTTCGGCGGGCAGACCATGTCATAGCGCCCCTGCACGATGACGCCTGGGATGTCCCTGATCTTGTGAACGTCCCGCATGATCTGGTCGTCCGCTTCAAGGAAGCCCTGATTGACGAAGTAATGCGCCTCCAGCCGGGCGAAGGCCCGCGCGTAGCTGGCGTCCGCCATGGCGCTTTCCCGCGCGAAGGACGGGGTCAGCGCCGCGGTCACGCTCTCCCACTTCGTCCAGGCCTGCGCCAGCTTCACCTGCAACGCCACGTCGCCGCCGGTCAGGCGCTTGTGATAGGCGTGGATCAGGTCGCTGCGCTCGGCCTCCGGGATCGGCTCGACGAACTCCGCCCAGCGGTCCGGCCAGAACGCCGCCGCCGCGCCGCCATAAAACCAGTTCAGCTCCGCCCGGGTCATCAGGAAGACGCCGCGCAGCACCAGCTCACTGACCCGCTTGGGGTGCGTCTGCGCGTAGAGCAGACCCAAAAACGCGCCCCACGAGCCGCCGAACACCATCCAGCGCTCGACGCCGAGGCGGCGGCGAATCGCCTCGATGTCCGAGATCAGATCCCAGGTGGTGTTGCTCTCGATCGAAGCGTGCGGGCGCGAGCGGCCGCAGCCGCGCTGATCGAACAGCACGACATGATGCGCCGCCGGATTGAAGTAGCGCCGCATCGAGGCGCTGATCCCGCCGCCCGGCCCGCCATGCAGCACGATCACCGGCTTGGCGCCGGGCGTGCCGCATTCCTCCACATAGAGGTCATGGCCGCCGGACACCTGCAATCGGAACCGGTTGAACGGCTCGATCGGCGGGTGCAAAGCGTTGCGGGGTGCGATCATTCGCGACTCCGATGGGCGTGGGCGCGCCTTGCGGCGCATTTGAGCTATGTTCTACATCGCATACCGGCGGTGACAATCCCGCGACAATTTTTTGGCGCTCCCGCCTGCTGGGAACGGAGGAGACATGGCGAAGGCCGCGACGCACAGTGTGGACCCCGATGAGATCGCCAAATTCGAGGCGATGGCCGCCGAGTGGTGGGACCCGCACGGCAAGTTCAAGCCGCTGCACATGCTGCAGCCTTGCCGGCTGGATTACGCGGTGGATCAGATCGCCGCGGAGTTTGGCCGCGACCCGTCCGCGCCAAGGCCGTTCGAGGGGCTGGACCTCGTTGATATCGGCTGCGGCGGAGGATTGCTGTCCGAGCCGATGGCGCGGCTGGGGGCGAAGGTCACCGGCATCGACGCCGCTGCGCGCAACATCCCCGTGGCCGAGGCGCATGCGCGGCAGATGGGGCTGGAGATCGACTATCGCCATGCGACCGCCGAGGAGCTGGGCGCGGCGGGAGAGCGCTTCGACGTGGTGCTCAACATGGAGGTGGTCGAGCACGTTCCCGACGTGCAGGCATATCTCGACGCCTGCGCCAGGCTGCTGCGCCCCGGCGGGGTGATGATCTGCTCGACGCTGAACCGGAACCCGAAAAGCTACGCGCTGGCGATCCTGGGGGCCGAGCATGTGATGCGCTGGCTGCCCAAGGGCACCCATGAATGGAAGAAATTCATCACGCCGGACGAGCTCTACGAGCATCTTAAGGCGGCGGGGATGGAGCCGGTCGACCGGAAGGGTTTCGTGTTCAACCCGCTGTCCTGGCAATGGCGGATCGACGCCAACGACCTGAGCGTGAACTACGTCACCACCAGCATCAAGCGGGGGTGAGGGGCGCCTACTCCGCCAGCAGCGCGTCCAGCTTGCCGGCGCGGTCCATCTCCATGCAATCGCCCAGATGCTTGCCGCCGACGAAGATCTGCGGGATGGAGCGCCGTCCGCCCGTGCGCTGGACCATCTCGTTGCGCGCGCCCTCGACCTCGGAGATGTCGATTTCCTGGAACGCCACGCCCTTCGACGCCAGAACGCGCTTGGCGAGGTTGCAGTAGCCGCAAAAGGGTCCCGTGTAGATTTCGACGAGCGCAGTCACGTCAGCACCTCTGTCCTAATTTCCGCCCAGATATAGGGCGCTCAGAGGTCGCGCGCAACTCGGGCCAGCACCAGCGCGGTGACGGAGGCCGCGCCCGCCTCGCGGCAGGCCTCGGCGCAGGCGCCCAGCGTGGCGCCGGTGGTCATCACGTCGTCCACCAGCAGCACATTTGCGCCCTTAAGCCGCGCGCGCCAGCGGCGCGTCACCGCGAAGGCGCCGGCGACATTCTCGAACCGCTCCGCCCGCGTGCGTCCGTCCTGGCTGTCGGTGCGGCGGGTCCGGCGCAGCAGGTCGGGGGCGTAGGCGCGCCGCTCGCCCGCCGCCTTCGCCA
>QKHF01000132.1 GCA_003250135.1 Paracoccaceae bacterium
CGCTCGTAGCCGAGCGACAGGAAATTCCAGCTGGACCACACCTTGCGCCGCTCCGGCATCAAGGCGGGGTCTCGATGCAGGACCGCCCGGTTCGGCGCATAGCGGATGTCGGAAAGCAGCGCCCGCTCCTCTGCATCCGCATCGGCCAGCATGGCGAGGTTCTGATCGGAATGCCCGGCCAGAACCACCTGGTCGAAAGCCTCAGTCGACCCGTCGGCATAGGTCAGCAATGGCCGCCCGCTGGCCCGGTCCACATGCACGACTTCCAACCCCGCCCGCGCCCGAGGCCCCAGCTTTCGCAGCGCGCGCGACACATACTCGCGCGAGCCGCCATCGACCGTGCGCCATTGCATGGCGCTTTCAAGCCCGGTCATCAGGTCATGGTTACGGAAGAACCCGATGAAGCTTTCGGCGGGAAAATCTCGCATCCGGTCGGCGGGCGTCGACCAGATCGCGCCGCCCATGGGCAGAAGAAACCGCAACCGCTCGCGGAAATAACTCCCGAAGCCGCGTTCCTCCATCCAGTCGCCCAGCGAGATGTTGCAGAGCGCGCCCTTCTCGATCTCCTCCGGGGCGTGGCGCACGAAGCGCATGATGTCCCGGAAGGCGCGCCAGAAGCGCGGGTCCAACAGGTTGCGGCGCTGGGCGAAGATCTTGTCGAGGTCGTCGCAGGCGTATTCGAACCGACCGCCTTCCAACGAGAACCCGAAGGACATGTCCGACCATTTCGTGGGGACGCCCAGATGTTCGAACAGGCCGCAGAGATTGGGATAGTTGCGCTCGTTGTAGACGATGAAGCCCGTATCCACAGCGATTTGAACGCCGTCATAGTCGATCTCGACCGTGTTGGCGTGGCCGCCGAACCGTCGATCCTTTTCGATCAATGTCACATCATGGCAGTCCGATAGCGCCAGCGCCGCGCCGATTCCGGAAATGCCTCCGCCAACCACAGCAATCTTCAAATCAGTAGCCCCCTTGCGCCGCTCGCGCGACGCTTCAGGCCGCGCTGAGGTTTCTCTGCTGGTAGGCCGCCAGCGCCCGCTCGCGGCCCTCCTTCAGATTTACGAGCGGCGCGGGATACGGATCACTTTTCCTTAAATTCCAGCTTCTTGGCGCCGCATCGAAATAGGAGAGCCCGTCGGGATGCGCCTCGGCCGGACCAAGCTCCGCCACGAAGCGGCGCACATAGGCGCCGTCCGGATCGAAGCGCTTGGCCTGGGTTTCCGGGTTGAAGATGCGGAAATAGGGCGCGGCGTCTGGCCCGCACCCGGCGACCCATTGCCAGCCCATCGCGTTCGAGGCCGGGTCCCAGTCGATCAGACAGTCTCGGAACCACGCCTCGCCCACTCGCCAGTCGGTCAGCAGGTGCTTGGTCAGGTAGCTGGCTGCGATCATCCGCGCGCGGTTGTGCATGGTCCCGGTGACATACATCTCGCGCATCGCCGCATCGACCACCGGCACGCCGGTAAGGCCGCGCCGCCAGCGCTCGGCGTCCGGGTTGTCGCCGCGCCAGGGAAAGGCGTCCCATTCCTCGCGCCAGTTCCGCGTCTCGATATGCGGCGTGTGATAAAGCAGATGATAGGCGAACTCGCGCCAGACAAGTTCCTGTAGGAAGCGCTGCGGCCCAGCCGGATCGCCGCCCTCGAACACGGCGCGGTCCATGGCGTGCAGGCCCGCCGCCCAAGCTGTCCGCGGCGAAATCTCGCCCACAGCCAGATGCTCGGACAGGCGCGAGGTCGCGGGTTCCGCCAGAAAGTCCCGATCTCGGGCGTAGGCTTCGACCCGCGTCTCGATGAATTCGTGCAACCGGTCGCGCGCGGCCCCTTCGCCGGTCCTCGCGTGGCGCGCCACGACAGCGGCGCCGCGATTCATGGCCCGCTCAAGACCCCAGTCGGCCAGGTCGTCCGAGGCGGGCCAGGCATCCGGTGCCGGGATACTCGCAGGCGCCGCCAGCGCCGGCGCAACCTGTCGATCTTTGACGGCCTTCCAGAACGGCGTGAACACCTTGAAGAAGCCGCCGGTCTTGGTCTGAACCTCCCACGGCTCAAACAGCAGCGAGGCGTTGAAGCTACGGGCTTTGATCGCCGCGTCCGTGAGCGCCGCCTTCACCGCCGTGTCCCGTTCGATCGAGGCGGCGTCATACAGCCGGTTCCAGTAGACTGCGTCAGCGCCGGTCTCGGCGACCAGACGTTTCAACTCCGCCCCGGCCTCGCCCCGCCTGAAGATCAGCCGCGACCCCGCCTCCTCCAGCCGGCGCGACAGATCGGACAAGCTGCGCGACAGCCGCCAGGCGGGCGCCGCGCCCAGCGCGCGCTCCGTCACCGGGTCCAGAAGGAAGACGGGGATAACCGTCCCGCCCCGCGCCACGGCCTCAGCCAAGGCGGGATTGTCGGACAGGCGCAGGTCCCGCCGCAGCCAGACCAGCGTTTTGTGCGGCGCGGCATTGGCGCCACGGTTGCCGAAGTCTTGATCAGAAGTCATTGCCGGATTTTACGAATTCGGGTTACGCTTGGATCACCGCGACGCTTCGAGGCGCGCCGGAATATGCGCGCGACGGGCGATGGCGCAAACAGTCAGAAGGAGACGCAATTCTAGGAGACCCACATGCGCAGACGCGCGGATGCGGACTTTATCCGGCAGTTGGAGGGCTGCTCGCTGGCCACGGCGGAAATCCTCTATCATATGCCAGACCACCTGAACCTGCTGCAGACCTATATCTGGCAGGACTACGATCTGGCTCCCAAATTTCCTAAACTCATATCCTTCCTCGACTTCTGGACGCGAGAGCTGGAAGGCCCGCTGCATTCGGTCAGAGTATGCCATGCGCAACTCATTAGGCCGTTGGAGTTGAGTTACCGGAACCACGAATTGACGATTCACTAGGGCGCGCGTAGCCGCTGTCAGCGCAAATCTTGAAAGAGACCAAGAATCGTCTCGTTCGAGATGCAATTCTTTTGCAGACTGGCCCGACAGGAGAACCCCTCGGCCAATCGACAGCAGGCTATTCACATGAGCAATTTCGGACTGTCGGCGCTTGGCGTCTGCCTCGCCGCCGGACTGACCGCCGCCGGGTATTTTGGCAGCCAGACCATCGTCAACGGCCATAAGGCGGTCAATCTGGCCACGGTAAAGGGACTGGCCGAGCGGATCGTGCCGGCCGATACGGCGAACTGGTCGATCAGCTATGCGGCGTCCCTGCGCGCCGATACGCCCCCGTCCACCGAGGCCCTGTTCCGCGACGCCGAGGCGCAGCGCAACGCGATCCTAAAGGTTCTGCGCGACGCAGGGTTTGCCGATGCGGAGATCACCGCGACGCCGCTCCGGTATCGAGTGTCCGAAAACCGGGATTACGAGGGCGTCTATCAGGACACCACCTACAGCGTCAGCGGCGCAGTTCGCCTCAGAACGCAGCAACTCGACAAGGCCGAGGCCGCCTACTTCGCAATGTCCGACCTGCCGCGCCAGGGCGTTCCCATCGAGCTCACGCCGCCGGAGTATCTTTTCAACTCCCTGAACGACATCAAGCCGGACATGCTGCGCGAAGCGACGGAGAACGCGCGCATCGCGGCCGATGAGTTCGCCAAGGACGCAGGCATCGCCGTGGGCGGCATTCAGCGCGCCGCGCAGGGCGGATTTTCAGTCCGGGATCGCGGCTCGGAGCATAGCGAAACCGAGAGCCGCGAGAAGCTGGTGCGCGTTGTGACGACGATAACGTTCTATCTGGAGAACTAAGGTCGCCGCGAACGCGCGCCGCGTTTACCGGTCGCTAACGGCATCCATTCCATCCTGCCCCCGTCAGTGACGTCTGGTGAGGGGTTGAGAGGATGAGTTCGCAGGTTGGCGCTGCGCCGGACGATGCGCCGTCGGAAGCGTCGTTCCGTCCTCGCGAAGCGATCTCGACCGCGGTGTTCGCGACGGCGTTGCCGATCGCCGCATTCGCCGAGGCCGCCTATCTGGGCGCCGCGCCGACCGGACTATCCGGCGTGCTTCTGTTCAGCGCGGCCACCGCCCTGTCCGGCGCTTATGTCTATGGCCGCATCGAGAGCATGTCGCGCGAGATGCTCGAAGCGGCGTCCGCCGCGCGCCGGCTTCCCAACATCGGCAGCAAGATCAAGCGAACAGCGCGCGGCTCATGGGTGTCCCAAAGCCGACCCGGGCGACGCCTTTCCACCGCCCTGACCACCGCTGCATTCCAGATTGAGGCGCGCATCGACGTGCTGGAAGCCCGTACGGCGCGCGACATCGAGACCGGCCTTCTGAACCGCGACGGGTTGAGCGTCGAGATCGCGGCTGAGATCAACCGCGCGCGCCGCACCAATCAGCCGGTGACGCTGGGGCTGATCGACATCGACAATTTCGACCGCTACGTCAGCGAGCGCGGCTCCATCGCCGCCGGCGCCGCCGTCAACATCGCCGCCCGCATCATTGGCGGACGTCTGCGCAATTATGACCGGATCGCGCGGCGCGACGCCTCCTGTTTTCTGTTGCTGCTGCCGGGCGCCAGTTCCGAGACCTCGATGGAGATTCTGCGCCGGGTGCGAGACGATATCGAGCAGGCGCTGTGCCTGCCCGACGGGGTCAGCGCGGGACTGGCGACAGTGGAGATGTCCGACACCGGGCCGGAGCCGATTCTCGGCCGCGCGGACGAACGGTTGAAGCAACTGCGCATGAGCGGCGGCGCCCGCACGGTCGACGCGGCCTAGGCGGCGCCGGCGCCATGATTATGGCGGCCGATTTTCCGCATTGCCGCCCCAATCCAAGTTTATCCCTCCGACAGCGCCAGATCGCTGAACCGGGACTGCCGGCGATACTGGCGCGCAGTTGTGGCGTCGAGAGTGGCATATGGTTGAAG
Source organism: Paracoccaceae bacterium (assembly GCA_003250135.1). Taxonomy (GTDB): domain Bacteria; phylum Pseudomonadota; class Alphaproteobacteria; order Rhodobacterales; family Rhodobacteraceae; genus SZUA-547. The sequence continues at coordinate 4,853 of QKHF01000132.1, forward strand.
ATCTTGAGTACGTGTTCCGCAATATTGCGCAGGACCCTGTCAGCGACGAGTTGAAGTTGACCTTCAGCCGGTTTGTCCAGAACGCGCAGTTCTACGGGGTCGACGGACACGAAAAGACCCTCGAAGAATTCGAATCCTTCGGCAAGATCGTGCTGATGCGCGAACGTCCCGTGAAGCCCTACTTCCATCGTCGTTTCGCACAGGCGGCGCTGGCGTTGAGCGAGGCGCTGCAGAGCGACGCCGCCTAACGCGCAACCTGTGGCGCGCCGGCCTGCGCTCCGCCGATCAGTCCGGCTCCCAGACCAGTTTCTTCACGAATGACGGAATCTCCTGACGGGTGATTCCCATCCAGTTCAGTTCCTGATCAGTCATCTGGCTGAGAACGCTGATCATTTGCGCCATCTGGATCGTCCGGATCACGTGCATGACGTTCCGGCCGACCGCGAGCCAGATGGCGCGGAAATAAAACACGCTCGCCGCAACTGTCGTCGCCTGGGCCATGCCGGCCTCCCATCGCTTTCGCGCATGTCACGGAGTTGCGGCGACTTGGAGCGCTGATGCTGACGTGCAGCAATCCTCCCGACCAGAACAGGTCGCCGTCTAAATTACACCTGCAGAATATAGTCACTCACTCGCTTTCGCCTAAGCGGGAGCGCGCATAGCCGCTATGCGCGGCGGACAACTCGCCGCATCGCGCGCGCCTAAGACCCGGGCCGCCCGGTGAAATTCATGCGCAAATTCAACGCGCAGGAGGCGGATGCGGCTTCAGGCGGACTTCCGTCCGACCAGGAGTTTGAACTTTTTTCCCTTTTCCAAGGCTGGGCTTTACGTCGGCGTCCGTCCCCGTCATGTTTTCGCAGTGCGGCAAATGTCTGCGCGCTCCAACGCTTGACCCATTTCTCGCAGGATCTTCGGCGATGCGGCCACACCAACTTTCGACCATGTTCGACCCGCAATCGATCGCCGTGGTCGGCGCAAGCGAGCGAGAGGACTCGGTCGGCGGACGCGTCTTCAGCAACCTCGTGAATTCCGAATTCCACGGAGAGCTGTTCGCGGTCAACCCGAAGCGCGAGACGGTCCTGGGGCGGCCTTGTGTCGCCTCGTTGAAGGATATCGGACGGCCAATCGATCTGGTCGTCGTCGCATCGCCGGCCGACACCGTTCCGGGCGTGTTCGAGGATTGCGGGCCCGCCGAGGCGCGCAACGCTGTCGTTCTGACGGCCGGATTCGGAGAAATGGGCGCCGCGGGACGCGAGGCGGAGCGGCGCTTGCTTCAGATCGCGCACCGCGATGGCATGCGCTTCATCGGCCCGAATTGCGTCGGCCTTGTGCGGCCATGGATCGGCATGAACGCCAGCTTCCTGCGCGGCGCCACGCCGCCCGGCAAACTGGCCCTTGTCTCCCAGTCTGGCGCGCTGTGTTCGGCGATCTCCGATTGGGCCGGGCCGAACCATCTCGGCTTCTCGGCGCTGGTCTCGCTCGGCAACTCGGTCGACATCAGCTTCGGCGACGCGCTCAGCTTTCTCGCGACCGACCCGAAGACGGAGGCGATCCTGCTCTACGTCGAGGGAATTCATAATGCGCGATCCTTCATCAGCGAATTGCGCGCGGCCTCTCGCATCAAGCCGGTGGTGGTGCTGAAGGGTGGCCGGCACTTCAAAAGCGCCACTGCGGCGAACACCCACACCGGCGCGCTGGTCGGATCAAACGCGGCCTTCGACGCGGCGCTGGAGCGCGCGGGCGCGGTTCGGGCGATGACATTCGGGCAGCTCTTCGCGGCGGCCGAGATGCTGTCCGCCCATAAGCGCGCATCCGGCAACCGCCTCTGCATCATCACGAATGGCGGCGGCGCCGGCGTTCTGGCCGCCGACCGGGCCGAGGATCTGGGCCTCGCCCTGCCCCCGCCCTCCGAGACGGCCCGAAAAGAGCTCGACGGCCTGCTGCCGCCCTATTGGTCGCATGCGAACCCGGTGGACATTCTCGGCGACGCGCCGCCCGAGACATTCGGCGCGGCCGCCGAGGCCTGCCTGAAAGACCCCGCTTTCGACGGCGTGCTGGTGATGCTGACGCCGCAAGCGATGACCGACGCGAGCAAGGCGGCCGAGCAGGTGGTGAACGCCTCCTCCTCGGCGCGAAAGAAACCCCTTCTCGCGTGCTGGATGGGCGAGACCTCGGTCGCAGAAGGACGCGAACATCTGTCCTCCAACGGAATTCCGGATTTCACGACGCCCGAGCGCGCGGTCGAGGCGTTCTCCTACCTCGCCCGCCACCAGCTCAATCAGCGCCTTTCATTGGAGACCCCGGGCCCTGTCGTGTTCACCGACCGCCAGGACGCCGTCGGCGCGGCCATGATCATCGAAAGCGCGCTCGCCGAAGGGCGGAGCATGCTGTCGGACATCGAATCGAAAGCCGTCCTCAGCGCGTTCGGCATCAAGGTCGGCATGACGCTTGAGGCGTCGAGCCCGGCGAAGGCCTTGATCGCCGCGGAAAGCATCGGCTTTCCGGTCGCGATGAAGATCGACTCGCCAGACATCACGCACAAGTCCGACGTTGGCGGCGTGAAGACCAACCTGATGAGCGCCGCCGACATCCGCCCCGCCTATATCGAGATGGTGGAGCGGACGAAGGCGGCGGCGCCGGACGCCCGCATTCGGGGCGTGACGATCGAGGCGATGGCGATGGCCGAGGATGCGCGCGAGTTGCTGGTGGGCGTCACGCGCGACCCCGTCTTCGGGCCGACCATCGTGTTCGGCGCCGGCGGCACCATGGTTGAGGTCCTGCGCGACAGCGCCGTCGCGCTGCCGCCGCTGACGACGGTCCTCGCCGAGCGACTGATCGACCGGACCCGCGTGTCCGGCCTGCTCAAGGCGTTCCGCAACCGGCCCGCCGCGGATCGCGCAGCGATCGTGGAAGTGCTGCTGCGCATCTCCGACATGATCTCGGAGCTTCCGCAAATCCAGGAGCTCGACATCAACCCGCTGATCGCCGGCCCCAACGGCGTTCTGGCCGTCGACGCCCGGATCAAGGTCGCGCGGCCCGGCAGCGCCGAATCGCCATACGAGCACCTCGCGATCGCGCCGTATCCACGGCACCTCGTCGAGCATGGTTACCTGTCGGACGGCGCAAGGCTGACCATCCGTCCGATCCGGCCCGAGGATGCGGAAAGCGAGCAGGAGTTCGTGCGCGACCTGTCAGCCGAGGCGAAGCAGTTGCGCTTCATGCAGGCGATCAAGGAGCTGACGCCGGAGATGCTCGCCCGCTTCACCCAGATCGACTACGCCCGCGAGATGGCGCTAATCGCGCTGGTCGGAGAGAACGGGTCGGAAAAGCAGGTCGGAGTCGCGCGCTATGTGATCAATCCGGACGGGCGCAGCTGCGAGTTCGCCGTGGTGGTGAGCGACTCCGTGCGCGGTCAGGGGATCGGCTCACGGCTGATGACGGCGCTGATGAAAGCGGCGCGCCAGCACAAGCTCACCATGATCGAAGGACTCGTTCTGGCTTCGAACCGATCCATGCTGGCGCTTATGCGCGAACTCGGCTTTAGTGACCGTCCGGCCGAAGACGATCCCGACCTCGTGTTCGTGCAGCGCAGTATATAAAAAGCAATTGGTCGTGGGGAAACGACGGGAAGAACCGGATGCTGGGCCTGATCAGCCACGCCGACTGCCGGGAACATGATCCGGGGCCGCTCCACCCCGACCGGCCCGAACGGCTCGACGCGATTCACAACCAGATCATCATGTCTGGGCTCGAATTCGTCATTCGACAGTACGATGCGCCGCTCGCCAGCCGCGACGAGCTCAAGGCGGTGCATGACGACGATTATGTAGAACGTATCTTCGCGATAGCGCCCGAGACCGGCGAGGTGGTCATCGATGGCGACACGGTGATGAATCCGCACTCCCTGTCCGCGGCGCGGCGCGCGGCGGGCGCCGGTATCATGGCCGTGGACCTCGCGATGCGGGGCGAGGCCTGCCCGGTGTTCTGCGCCGTCCGGCCGCCCGGGCATCACGCCGAGCGGAACAAGGCGATGGGGTTTTGCCTGTTCGACAATGCGGCGGTCGCCACCGCCCACGCCCTGAACGCCTATGGGCTTCAGCGCGTCGCGATCCTCGATTTCGACGTGCACCACGGCAACGGCACCGAGGACATCTTCAAGGATGAGCCGCGCGTGCTGTTCTGCTCCAGTTTCCAGCACCCGTTCTATCCGGGCACGGGACACGCCTCGGACACCAGGAACCTGGTGGACGTGCCGCTGAGCGCGGGCGCCAATGGCAAGGATTTCCGGGCGGCGATCACCGAGCACTGGCTGCCGGCGCTGGAGGCGTTCAAGCCGGAACTGATCGTCCTCTCCGCCGGCTTCGACGCGCATATGCTCGACGACATGTCTGGCCTCTCGCTGACGGAGTCGGATTATGCGTGGCTGACCGAGCGAGTGATGGAGTGCGCCCGGCGCCATGCGAAGGGCCGGGTCATCTCCATGCTGGAAGGCGGGTACGAGCCCGGCGCCCTGGCCCGCAGCGTCGTCGCCCATCTGAAAGCGATGATTTAGGGGCGAACGCGGCCGGGACGCGAAGAGCTTCAAAGAAAGGCGTCGTTTGCGGTCAAGTTCTCTCGGCGCTCACCCGACAGAATGTGAACGAAGGCGCCGCGGTCAGAGAAATCACGCCGGATAAACCGCGGCGGCCGCCACAGCCGCCTCGGGTTTCGTTAAGCTATTGATCTTATATCGGAAGAATGGCTCCGGCGGTAGGATTCGAACCTACGACCAGCGGATTAACAGTCCGATGCTCTACCACTGAGCTACGCCGGAACAGAGC
>QKHF01000320.1 GCA_003250135.1 Paracoccaceae bacterium
GGTGAAACTGTCGGCGAGGCGATGCTCCAGCCCCTCCTTCACCACCAGTCGGTCGACCACCACGTCGATATCGTGCCGGAACTTCTTGTCGAGCGTGGGCGGCGCATCGAGCTCGTAAAACTCGCCATCGACCTTAACGCGCTGGAAGCCCTGCTTCTTGAGTTCCTGAAATTCCTTTTTGTACTCGCCCTTCCGGTCGCGGATGATTGGGGCGAGCAGGTAGGCGCGGGTTCCCTCCTCCATCGCCATGACGCGATCGACCATCTGGCTCACCTCCTGCGCCTCGATGGGCAGGCCGGTCGCGGGGCTATAGGGAGTGCCGGCGCGCGCGAAGAGAAGGCGCAGATAGTCGTAAATCTCGGTGACCGTGCCGACCGTGGAGCGCGGGTTTCGGCTGGTGGTCTTCTGCTCGATGGAGATCGCGGGGCTTAACCCCTCGATATGATCCACATCGGGCTTCTGCATCATCTGCAGGAATTGCCGGGCGTAGGCCGACAGCGACTCGACATAGCGCCGCTGCCCCTCCGCATAGATCGTGTCGAAGGCAAGCGAAGATTTGCCGGAGCCAGATAGCCCGGTGATGACCGTCAGCGCGTCGCGCGGAATATCCACATCGACGTTTTTAAGATTGTGCTCGCGCGCCCCGCGCACGGAGATGAATTTCTGCTCGGACATCCGCCCGTCCCTTGGCTCACCCCGCGCTACTTAACGTCTGGCGCAGGATTTGCGAGCCCCGCAGTGTAAACAAAGCAGGAACATTTGCAATTTCGAAAGGCGCCGCCGCCTATTTTTCGCCCGTCGGTAAGGGCGCGTCGATGATCTCGTCGATGAAGACGCCGACCAGTTGGGTGCGGTTGGAGACTCCGGCCTTGGCGTAGATGGCGTTGAGCTGCGCTTTCACAGTGCCGTCGCGCGTATTCCGCGCCGAAGCGATGTCGGCGATCGGCAGCCCCTTGATCGACAGCAGGGCGACATCCCGTTCGGACGGCGTCAGGCTCCACTCCTCGAAATGTCGCTCCATGATCTCGCTGAATGCGCCGCGCGCCGCCTGTAGTTGAACCTCGACCTGCGCATGGCGTTTCAGCACCCGCCCAACCTCTCGGCTGAGCAGGACGACGCAGGCCGTCAACAGGATGACCGCTAGGAATTCAGCAAGGTTGTGGGGAAGCTCGCCGGGCGATTCCGATGCGAGATCGACGATGCTGTCGATCAGAAAGAAGATTGCGGTGATCGCCAGAAGAAGGATCAGGCCGCCCAGGGCCTTCGCCTCGCGCGGCCAGCGCCCGCGCGCGACGTCCCGCGCGCGGGTCAAAGTCCCGCTCCGGTCAGGCCGGCCGGTTCGGCAGTTCCTTCCATCCCGTCACCATCGCCCGCACCAGGTTCACGCCGGATCGCCGGGTTTCGAAAACGACGCCCGCGACATGCAGACCGACGCTGACGAGCAGCCAGTTCACCAGAACTTCGTGGAGCCCTTCCACCCAGTCGACGCCCCAGAACATATCCGTCTGCATCGCCACGCCGGTCGCGGTGATCAGCGCCAGCGTCGCGAGCAGGTTGTACACCATAAGCGCGCCCAGCGGATTGTGCGACAGGTGCGGCTCTTCTTTTCCGCCCTGCATCAAGGCCTTCGCATGTTTCTTGGCTGCGGCGATATCAAGCGGGAAGGCTGAGAACCGCGCGGTGCGCGCGCCGACGAATCCCCAGACGAGGCGCAGGACGATCAGCCCCGCAATCAGGTAGCCCACGACGGCGTGCGGATCTTTCTCTGGGTCCAGAATGAATGCGTCCAGCGCCACCAGCGTGACAAGCGACCAGTGGAACGCCCGGACGAACAGGTCCCAGGCGCGGACCCGGCGAATGCCGGGCCCCATTCCTTCGGATGTGATCGCGTCAGTCATCCGCCTTGACCTTGGTGACGGCGCCGGTCTCGGTGCTCACATAGATCTCGTAGCGGTGCTCGCCCCGAACGGCGTAGGCCTCAAGCTCGTCATCCTCGGTGTCGATCTTCCGCACCTCGAATCCCTTGTCGACCAGAGCCTCGCGAATGGCGTCGGCGTTCTTGCCCAGCACCGTTCCCGTCTCGATCGCTTCCGAGGAGGCGAACGCGCCCCCGGCGATGGTCATGGCGGCGGCGAGAGCGGCGGGGAAAAGCGTCTTACGCATGGTGTCTTCCTTCATTCCAAAACTGCGGGAGCGACATCGCTCCGGCGCGGCTTACATGACCCGCGCCGGGCGCCCTCGAAACTGACCGCAGGTTTATTTCCGGCCGCATCCAACCTTTGTTTATGCGCGCGGACGCGGGGGTGAAGGGGAGTTGCGCGCGTTAACCCACTCGCCATGGCGCTGCCCCGCGCGCTCCGCTAACGTCGCGCCCGAAAGATTCGTGGGAGGCGACAAATGTCGGGCAGCGTGAACAAGGTGATCCTGGTGGGCAATCTG
>QKHF01000312.1 GCA_003250135.1 Paracoccaceae bacterium
GTCGCCGCCGCCCGCTCTTGCCGCGCGCCGCGCGCCATCCTAGAACCCGGGCGTTGAGCCTTCCCAAGTTGAGCGGGACCCGAGATGACCGAGCTTGCCTATACCGAGCCGAAGCCGAAGACCTATCATGGCGCCAAGGGCGACTGGGAGGTCGTGATCGGCATGGAGGTTCACGCCCAGGTCGCCTCGAAATCCAAGCTGTTCTCGGGCGCCTCCACCGCCTTCGGGGCGGAGCCGAACTCCAACGTCAGCCTTGTCGACGCCGCCATGCCCGGCATGCTGCCGGTGATCAACGAGTTCTGCATCGAGCAGGCGGTGCGCACCGGGCTTGGCCTGAAGGCTCGGATCAACACGCGCTCGGTGTTCGACCGGAAGAACTATTTCTACCCGGACCTGCCGCAGGGATATCAGATCAGCCAGTACAAGGACCCGCTGGTCGGCGAAGGCGAGGTGCTGGTGGACCTGGAGCCGGGCGTCGCCCGCAAGGTGCGCATCGAGCGCATCCATGTGGAGCAGGACGCCGGCAAGTCGATCCACGACATGGACCCGGAATACTCCTTCGTCGATCTCAACCGCACCGGCGTCGCGCTGATGGAGATCGTCTCGCGCCCCGACATCCGCGGGCCCGAGGAAGCGGCGGAATATGTCCGCAAGCTGCGCCAGATCATGCGTTACCTCGGCACCTGCGACGGCAACATGCAGGAAGGGTCCTTGCGCGCCGACGTGAACGTCTCAGTCTGCCAGCCGGGCGCCTACGAGAAGTACCAGGCGACCGGCGATTTCGGCCATCTGGGCACGCGCTGCGAGATCAAGAACATGAACTCGATGCGCTTCATCCAGCAGGCCATCGATTACGAGGCGAACCGCCAGATCGCGATCCTGGAGGATGGCGGCAAGGTGGACCAGGAGACCCGCCTCTACGATCCCGGCAAGGGCGAGACGCGGTCGATGCGCTCCAAGGAAGAGGCGCATGACTACCGCTATTTCCCCGACCCCGACCTGCTGCCGCTGGAGATCGAGCAGGCCTGGATCGACGGCATCGCGGCCACCCTGCCCGAACTGCCGGACGACAAGAAGGCGCGCTTCGTGAACCAGTATGGCGTCACCGAATACGACGCCTCGGTGCTGACCGCCGACAAGGTGAACGCGCGTTTCTACGAGGACGTCGCCAAGGGCCGCGACGGCAAGCAGGCCGCGAACTGGGTCATCAACGAGCTGTTCGGCCGCCTGAACAAGGAAGGCCACGGCGTCGAGGATTCGCCGATGTCCGCCTCCCAGCTTGGCGGGATCATCGACCTGATCGCCAAGGGCGACATCTCGGGCAAGATCGCCAAGGACCTGTTCGAGATCGTCTACGCCGAGGGTGGCGACCCGGCCGAGATCGTCGAGGCCCGCGGCATGAAGCAGGTCACCGACACCGGCGCGATCGAGAAGGCCGTGGACGAGGTGCTGGCCGCCAACCCCGACAAGGTGCAGCAGGCCAAGGAGAAGCCCTCCATGGCGGGCTGGTTCGTCGGTCAGGTGATGAAGGCGACCGGCGGCAAGGCCAACCCCAAGGCGGTGAACGAGTTGGTGCGGAAGAAGCTGGGCGTCTGAGGCGCCCTGTTTTAAGGCCTTTAGGGCGTCACCAGCCCCACCGCGCCCGTGGTCACGTCGACGCTCGTCTCGACCACATCCGCCGCGATGGAGACCGTCGCGTCGGCGACGGAATAGACCGCGCACCCCGACGCCGACATCGCCGACGCCAGAAGCGCCGCGCATACCGCAAGCCTTGTCATGAACACCACTCGCCGCCTCGTTATCGTTCTTCTTGTCGGGGCAGCATAGCGCATCCGGCGCCCGCTGTCGCCTCGACGCACCTCACCCCTCGCCCGGCGCCTTCAGGGTCAGGCCGAGCGCGTGCACCCGCTCCTCCAGCTCCGCCTTCAGGGCGGCGTAGACGGCCCGCTGGCGCGCCACCCGGCCCTGCCCATTGAACGCCGCCGAGGTCATGCTCACATGGAAATGGGTCTCGCCGCCTTCGCGCCAGCCGCCATGGCCGGCATGTCGGTGGCTCTGATCCTCGATCTCCAGTTCCGTCGGGCTGAAAGCGTCTTCCAGCTTGCGCCGGATCCGGTCTGCAATCGTCTCGCTCACTTGAACGTCCGCCTTTATACTCTTGGCCTCGGGCAAGGAAGGTTTAGACTCGTGGGTCGCCCGAGCCAATGAGTCACGCAGGATACGCAACAGGAATGTCCCGCCGTTCGCCTCTCGAATACGACGTCAGCGTCAGCGCCGACAAGCGCCGCCGCGCGCGCCAGCGCGGCATGTCGGGCGCGTTCGAGACCAGCCAGCGCACCTGCGACTGGCCGAACTGCGCCGAGAAAGGCGCCTATCGCGCGCCGCAGGCCCCTGACCGGCTGGAGGATTTCTACTGGTTCTGCCTGGAGCATATCCGCGAATACAACCGAAGCTGGGACTACTTCGCCGACCTGCCCGCCGATGAGGTCGAACGCCGCCTGAGCGCCGAGAATGTCTGGGAGCGCCCAACCTGGAAATTCGGCGAGCAGCCCAAGAAGCCCATGGGCGCCAGCCCGCATGCGGAGGGAGAAGCCTGGAAGCGCTTCGGCTTTTCCGACCCGATGTCCGTGCTGGGCGAGAACGCGACCATCAACCCCGGACGCCGCGACGGCGAGCGGATCGCCCGGCGCCGCTCCCTGCCCCCGACGGAACGGCGCGCGATCGACATCCTGAGCGCGAAGGAGACGGCGACGAAGACCGAGTTGCGCCAGATGTTTCGTGATCAGGTGAAAGCGGTCCACCCGGACATGAATGGCGGCGACCGATCGAATGAGGACCGCCTGCGCGAGGTGCTCTGGGCCTGGGAGATCCTGAAAGTCAGCCGGAATTTCCGCGACTGAGGCGTTTTCGACGCGATTGCCGAAGGATTCGCGCCGCGCCCCTCGCACTTGCGCCGCAAGGGCTTATGTATCACAACACGCAGGCTTCGCGGCGCCGCCGCAATGGTCCCGGAACGGGGTTGCTGCGGTTTCGTGAAAGGTGAAGGGCTCTCAGATGGCGGATGGTGCTGCGATGGAACCGGTGATGCGCGAACCGACGGTCGAAATTTCGGTGCGCGACACGTTCGGCATCGATTCCAACATGAAGGTCAAGGCGTTCCCGGAGCCGTCGGAACTGGTGCCGGATGTCGACCCGACCTATCGCTTCGACCACGACACCACGCTGGCGATCCTGGCGGGCTTCGCCTTTAACCGCCGCGTGATGATCCAGGGCTATCACGGCACCGGCAAGTCCACGCATATCGAGCAGGTGGCCGCCCGCCTGAACTGGCCCTGCGTGCGCGTCAACCTCGACAGCCATATCAGCCGCATCGACCTGATCGGCAAGGACGCGATCAAGTTGAAGGACGGCCATCAGGTTACTGAATTCAAAGAGGGAATTCTGCCCTGGGCGCTGCGAAATCCGGTCGCGATCGTGTTCGACGAATATGACGCCGGCCGTCCCGACGTTATGTTCGTGATCCAGCGCGTGCTGGAGGTGGACGGCAAGCTGACGCTTCTGGACCAGAATGAGGTGATCCGCCCCCATCCCAGCTTCCGCCTGTTCGCCACCGCCAACACGGTGGGTCTGGGCGACACCACGGGCCTCTATCACGGCACCCAGCAGATCAACCAGGGCCAGATGGACCGCTGGTCGATCGTCACCACGCTCAACTACCTGGAGCACGACGCCGAGGCGAACATCGTTCTGGCCAAGCTGCCGGGCTACGACACCACCGAAGGCCGCCAGCTGATCGCGCATATGGTGACTGTGGCGGACCTCACCCGCTCGGCCTTCATGAACGGCGACCTTTCGACCGTCATGAGCCCCCGTACGGTGATCACCTGGGCGCAGAACGCCGAGATCTTTGGCGGCGACCTCGGCTTCGCCTTCCGCGTCACCTTCCTGAACAAGTGCGATGAGCTGGAGCGCCAGACCGTCGCCGAGTTCTATCAGCGCTGCTTCGGCGAGGAACTGCCGGAAAGCGCCGCGAGCGTGAGCCTGGGGTGACCCGGGTGCGGTGATGTCCAACCAGCCCGACTCCCCAACCGAGGCGTTCAAGAAGGCGCTGGCCGAGGCCACGCGCGCGATGGCCAACGATCCGGACCTCGCAATCGCCTACACCGCCGACCCGCCGGGGCTGACCGGCGAGGTGGTGCGGCTGCCGATGATCTCTCGCCGGATGACCCGGCAGGAGGTGATGCAGGCCCGCGGCGAGGCCGACGCGTTCGGGCTGAGGGTCCGCTATCACGACGAGGGCACCCACGCCCGCTACGCCCCGACCGGAGAGGTCGCGCGGGCGATCTTCGATGCGGTCGAGGAAGCCCGTTTCGAGGCGCGGGGCGCGCACGCCATGCCCGGAGTGGGCGACAATCTGGACGTCCGGCTGGATGAGCAGTGCCGCAAGCGCGGCTACGCCGACATCACCTCGGCCACCGACGCGCCGCTGGCCGTCGCCGCCGGGTTTCTGGTGCGCGAGATCGTCAGCGGCCGCCCCCTGCCAGAGGGCGCGAAAAACGTGCTCGATCTCTGGCGCGGCTTTCTCGAGGACAAGGCGAAGGACTCCATCGCCCGGCTCAATGAATGCGCCGACGACCAGACGCGGTTCGCCCGCCTCGCCCGCAATCTGATCTCGGACCTCGGTTATGGCGACCAGCTGGGCGAAAGCCCGGACGAGATGACGCCCGACACCGAGGAAGGCGAAGAGGACGAAGCCGAGGAGAAGGATTCCGAGGGCGAGGACAAGGCCGGCGACGAGCAGGAGCAGGAATACGTCCCCGACGACTCGCGTTCGGAAAGCATGGACGATTCCGCCCTTCAGTCGGTCATCGACGACATGGAGGAGGACGACGCCGACGCCGAGTTCGAGCTGGACGAGGACGGCGCCGAGCCGCCGATGATGTATCCGCCGCTGGAGCATGTCAGCGACGCGGACCCGGGCTACGCCGTCTTCACCACCAAGCATGACGAGGTCATCCACGCCGAAGAGCTGTGCGATCAGGAAGAGCTGGAGCGCCTGCGCGGCTATCTGGACAAGCAGTTGGAGCCACTCAAGGGCGCGGTGTCTCGCCTCGCCAACCGGCTGATGCGGCGCCTGCAGGCGCAGCAGAACCGGGCGTGGGACTTCGATCTCGAGGAAGGCATGCTGGACGCCGGGCGGCTGGCGCGCGTGGTCGCCAACCCGCTGACGCCGCTCAGCTTCAAGATGGAGCGCGACACCGAGTTCCGCGACACCATCGTCACGCTTCTGATCGACAATTCCGGCTCCATGCGCGGACGCCCGATCACCATCGCCGCGATCTGCGCCGACGTGCTGGCGCGGACGCTGGAGCGTTGCCAGGTCAAGGTCGAGATCCTGGGCTTCACCACCAAGGCGTGGAAAGGCGGGCAGAGCCGCGAGGACTGGCTACAGGCTGGGCGGCAGCCGAAACCCGGCCGCCTCAACGACCTGCGCCACATCATCTACAAGGGCGCCGACGCGCCCTGGCGCCGCGCGCGCCGCAACCTCGGCCTGATGATGCGCGAGGGGCTGCTGAAGGAGAATATCGACGGCGAGGCGCTGGAATGGGCTGCGCGGCGGCTGGCGCACCGACCTGAGCAGCGCAGGATCCTGATGGTGATCTCGGACGGAGCGCCGGTGGACGATTCCACCCTGTCGGCCAATCAGTCGAATTATCTGGAGCTGCATCTGCGCGACGTAATCGCGATGCTGGAGAAGCGCAAGCAGGTTGAACTGGTCGCCATCGGCATCGGCCATGACGTCACCCGCTATTACCAGCGCGCCGTCACCATCACCGATGTGGAGCAGCTGGCCGGCGCGATGACCGAACAGCTGGCGGCCCTGTTCGACACGGACCCCCACGCGGCCGAGCGGGCGCAGCGCCGGGCGCGGGCCTCGGCGCGCAGCCGCGCGCGATATTAGAAGATGACGCTCGCCAGCAGGATCCAGAGGCAGAGCGTGATCCCGCAGGTCAGCCCGTAAAGCCCGTTCCAGCCCAATCCGACGCGCAGCGCGCTGACTCCGCCGAAACCGGCGACCATCAGCGTCGACGCCGTGTAGGGCGAGGTGGCCCCGGTCAGCGCCCAGCCGCTGGTGATCGCCATGACCATGACGCTCGGGCTGATCCCAAGAACCTCCGGCGCCGGCAAGAGCGGCGCCACCAGCGAGACGGCGAGGATCGGATTCATGCCGATTTGCCCGCTGACCAGGATCAGCCAGAACATGCCCAGAAGGATGGTCCAGGCCGGCGCGGCGGACAGGTCCAGCCCCAGTTCGGTCACCACCGGCGCCGAGAGCTTCGCCCCCATCGTGCCGATGAACCCGGCCATGACCAGGAGCACCAGTTCCGAGCCGCTCTTCGGCAGCTCCACCGTGACGAAACTGACGAACCGGTCTCCGACGCGGCGGGCGACGCTAACCCCGTCCTTGGCGTTCCAGCCCTGAACCGCGATCCAGCTGAATGCGATCACCGGCACGACAACCATCACGACGCCGACGACGCGCACGCCTGTCGCCAGCTGCAGCGCGCCGACCGAGGCGACCAGAATGCCGAGCAACGCCAGCAGCGGCTTCAGAAGCGCCCAGGACCCCTCAGGCTTGCCGCGCGGCGGCGCAGGTTTGGACAGGCGCGGCTTGAAGATCGTGTCCAGCGCATAGCCAAGACCGGCAAGAATCGCCGAATTGACGAGGCAGAGCCCGACCGCATCGGCCCAGGTCGCGCCGGGCACGATGGTCGTGGTGATCGCCATGGCGAAACCGAGCGGAGACCAAGCCAGAGTCGAGATGAACCCGCGCTGGATCGCCAGCAGCATGCGCCGGATGCGATGGCGCCGGATCTCCTCGTCGGGCTCGCGCCGGGCGCTCATCTCGGCCAGAGACCCGAGCAGCATGATGGCGCCATAGTTCAACTGAAGGCCGAAGATATGCCCGCCAAGGGTCAGCGCCAGGTAACGGCGGCCGGGCGGTTGCTCGGCCAGAAACCATCCGCATTTCTGAATCGCCGGCGAGGTGGAGGCGGCGCTGCGCACCGTGGCCAGCGCGGTGAAAAACGCGGCGATGAAGCAGCCGGTTCGAAACGCCGCCTTGGTCAGCTCGAGCCAGTCCGGGCGGGTGGTGATCGCGATCAGAAACAACGTGACGCCGATCAGCAGGAAAACGCGTCTCGACCACCGGACGCGCGCCGCCAGAACCGCCAGAGCGAGAGTCGTGGTGGCCGCCGCGGCCCAGCCGAAGGCCGGTCCGCCGCCCCACTCGATCACGATGACCAGCGCGGTCGTCAGGACGAAGAGCAGCCCAATCGCGGCGTCGAGTTTCCTGTCATTCGCCGCGCTCATATCCCTCGTCCCCGGGTTGCGCCGCGTTTTCAGACGCGACGCATATTCTTAGCATGCGAAAGCGGCCTGCACAGGACCGTGCGGCGCCGGGCCGCTCCACGCTTCAGAGACGCGGCAGCGTAAGTTCAGGCGGCGTCGCGCCCCGCGCCAGCGCCGAGGCGCCGATGAGCCCGCGCAGGGTCTCGGCCACGGCGGCCAGCACGCGCTCTATGGCGGTATGGGCCAGCGCGCGGATGTTGCGCACGAAGCGCTCGGCCATGCGATCCAGTTCCTCGACCTCGGCGCGAAGCTCCTCTTCGCTCAACTCTCCGGCGGCGTAGGCCTCGCCGATCAGCAGGGCGTAGCGGGAAATGGTCCGGGCCTTCACACGGGAATATCCCGCGACCATCTCGGCGTCGGTTTCAAGGATTCGGCTGACGGCGTCGGTAAGCTGCGCCGCAGCCTGGTTGATGATCTCGGTCATGATCGCTCCTGTCAGCGGTTGCGGTTGAGGATGGTGCGCTCGTAGAACAGCGCGTCTCGCAATGCGTCCTCCAGCGCGAGGCGCGCGATTTCCGTGGTGGAACTGGGCAAGCCCGGCGCCTCGGCCGCCCGGTCGCGCGCCCTCAGGCGCTCCAACGCGCCCAGATAGTCGGTCATGAACGCCGCCGTCGCGTTCGAGAGGTCGCGTCCGCCCTCCCCGCCGCCATCCGGCGCCCGGCCGATCATCTCGACGATGCGATCCTCGGCCGGTTGGGTTGCGGCGCGAATATGGTCGGAAATCGGACCGGAGGGGGCCGGGCGCGCCTCGGCCAGCAGGCGGATCGCGGCGGCGCGGGCGGCGAGCCGGGCGTAGATCTCCTCGCGGCCCTCCAGCGCATCGGGCGAGAAACTTTCACCACCGGCGAACAAGGTCTGGGTGTCGAGCGCCAGCGCCTCAAGTTCAGCGATCAGGCGGGCGTCCTGCGGGGGTTCGATGCGGATCGCGCAGGCGGCGAGCAGCGCCATGGCGAGAATTGATACGAAGATGCGCGCCGCGCAGTAGTCGCGGCGCCGATGATGATGCATGTTGTCCTCAGAAGAGTCAGGCCGGCGCCGATCGCGCGGGCGGCGCGAACGTTACGGCGTTTCGGTTAACGCCGAGTTTGGCCGCATCTTCGCGTTAACTCTTGAAATCGAGGCCCGTCTTCTTCTTGCGCCGCAGGAAAAGCAGCAACAAGCCCGGGACAGCCAGCACCGGCGCGAGCGGCCAGGTGAGCAACGTCAGCATCACCGGGTCCCACAGCCAGACGGCGACATGGCGCTCCAGCGCGGGCTGCAAAAGCTGAAGGCTGTCAGGATGAAGCTGGAACCAGACCTCGCCGACGGCGCGCAGGCGAAATCCATCCTCCGCGGCCAGAACGTCGCCGATCAGCGCGCCCGCGCCCAACACCACAAGAAGCAAACCGATCAACCGACGCAACGCCACCTCCCGCCTTCTACAGACTGATGGGTACCAGCCGATTATGGCGATTCCAACTCACGGATCGGTGCTTGCGCCTGAAGGGGTGAAGTGTATAGATGGCGCCGCTTCCGCGGAGGGGTGGCCGAGTGGTCGAAGGCGCACGCCTGGAAAGCGTGTATAGGGGCAACTCTATCGCGGGTTCGAATCCCGCTCCCTCCGCCAGAACGCCCGTTTCTTGCATGTAGGTCAGTACGTTACTTCAGGATCTGGCGACAGATCTCGCCAACGCTTCCCTGCATCGCCACACCTCACACGGAACTGATGCGCGTTGCGGCAAGCTCCCGTCCGCACGCGCTTTTCAGCCAGAGCGCGCCCGTAGCTTTCATGCGAGGCCGGAAGGACGCTCGCCTCGACAAGTCGGCGAGCGTCGCGAATGCGGACTCAGCGAACCACGTGAACCGAGCAATCGGCATGGCGCACCACCCGCGCGGCGGTG
>QKHF01000219.1 GCA_003250135.1 Paracoccaceae bacterium
GGCGGCGCTGTGGCGGAAACAGGTGATCGCCACCGATATCGACCCGGTGGCGGTGGAGACGGCGCGCCAGAACGCCCGCGCCAACGGGCTCTCGCCCTGGATCCGGACGGGGCAGGCCGCGGGGCTGCGCTCTCCGCTGCTGGCGGAGGCCGCCCCGTTCGACCTGATCCTCGCCAATATCCTCGCCAAGCCGCTGAAGCGCATGGCGCCGGAGATCGCCGGGGCGCTGGCGCCGGGCGGAATCGCGATCCTCTCCGGGCTGCTCACACGGCAGGCCCCGGGGGTGGAGGCGGTCTATGCTGGGTGGGGGTTCAGGCGGGTCCACTCGCTGACCTTGGGCGAGTGGACCACACTGACTTTGAAGCGGTTCTAGTCCGCTGGAAGGGTGCGCCGGCCGCTACTTGCGGCCGACAAGCTTGTCGTACAGCGCGTCGAGCCGCGCCGAAAGAGCGTCCACGGCGCGCTCAAGCAGCGCATCCTGTCGGGGCTTCGGGGTCGTCGCCATCGTTCCATTCTCCGTTCTGCGGGCCACAGCGGCCCTCACGTCGTCGAGAGCGGATTTAGGGGCCACGAGATTTTGCTGCAATCGCGAAGACAGCATTCCCGTTATGCAATTTGCGCATGACATCGGCTCTGACGTCATATCCGACTGGATATTCGCGAGTCTTTCCGCTTTGCGGTGTTCTTGTTTCGTGCTATCGAGGATGAAAGGCGTCCGCGCGAACCGAGACGCCGTCGGATAAAGAGCAGGATTGGGGGCCGGGCAGGCCATGCGGGTCATCGGATTTGATCCAGGATTGCGGCGCACGGGCTGGGGCGTCGTCGATGTCGATGGCTCTCGCCTCACCCATGTCGCGAACGGCGTCTGCGCCTCGGAAGGGGTCGACCTCGCCCGTCGCCTCGCCAGCCTGCATGTTCAGATTTCCCAGGTGATCGAGGATTCCGCGCCGGATCAGGCCGCGGTGGAGCACACTTTCGTCAACAAGGATGCTTCCGGCACGCTGAAGCTGGGGCAGGCGCGGGCGATCTCACTTCTCTGCCCGGCGCAGGCCGGGCTGCCGGTGGCCGAATATGCTCCCAACGCGGTCAAAAAGGCGGTGGTGGGCGTTGGCCATGCGGATAAGAAACAGGTGGAGCACATGGTCAAGATGTTGCTGCCGGGCGTGAAATTGGCGGGCCCGGACGCGACCGACGCGCTGGCGGTCGCCATCTGCCACGCCTATCAGTCGCGCGCCGCGGGGCGCATGGAGGCTGCTTTGAAAAAGGAGGTCGCCCTATGATCGGTAAGCTGACCGGGCGCGTGGACTACGTCGCCGACGACCACGCGCTGATCGAGACGGCGGGCGTCGGCTATGTGGTGCATTGCTCGCCGCGCACGCTCGCCAGCCTGCCCCCGGCGGGCGAGGTGACGGCGCTCTACACCGAGATGCTGGTGCGCGAGGATCTGCTGCAATTGTTCGGCTTCGCGACGGTGGCGGAGCGCGAATGGCACCGCCTCCTGATCTCGGTGCAGGGCGTTGGTGCGAAAGTCTCGCTCGCCATTCTTGGCGCGCTGGGGCCTGAGGGCGTGGGGCGCGCCATCGCCCTTGGCGACAGCGCCTCCGTCAAGACCGCCCCGGGGGTCGGGCCGAAACTGGCGATGCGCATCGTCAACGAGTTGAAGGACAAGGCCCCGGCGGTGATGGCGCTGGGCGCGCGCGGCGCGCAATTGGCGGAAGTGATCGACGCCTCCGACACGGTGACGGAGCTGCGCCCGGTGAATGGCCGCAGGCCGTCGGCCAAGCCGTCCCCCTCGGCCGCTGCGCAGGCCGACGCGCTGTCGGCGCTGGCCAATCTGGGCTACGCGCCGGGAGAGGCCGCCTCCGCCGTCGCCGAAGCGGCGGGCGCCGACCCGGAGGCGAGCGAACAGGCGCTGATCAAGGCCGCGCTGAAATCGCTGGCGAGGGCGGTGTAAATGGGGACCCCCGACCCGATCATCCGCGAAGAGCGCCTGGCCGAGGATGACCTCGGCGCCGCGCTGCGCCCGCAGACGCTGGACGAGTTCGTCGGTCAGGAGGAGGCGCGCGCCAACCTTCGCGTTTTCGTCGAGGCGGCCCGAACGCGACAGGCTGCGATGGACCATGTCCTGTTCTATGGCCCGCCCGGCCTCGGCAAGACCACGCTGGCGCAGATCATGGCGCGGGAGCTGGGGGTGAATTTCCGCATGACCTCCGGCCCGGTGATCGCGCGGGCGGGGGACTTGGCGGCAATCCTGACCAATCTGGAGGCCGGCGACGTCCTGTTCATCGACGAGATTCACCGGCTGAATCCGGCGGTTGAGGAGATCCTCTACCCGGCGCTTGAGGATTTCGAACTCGACCTCGTGATCGGAGAAGGACCCGCGGCGCGGACCGTGCGCATTGACTTGCAGCCCTTCACGCTGG
>QKHF01000228.1 GCA_003250135.1 Paracoccaceae bacterium
TGGCGGCCGGGAGAGGCGAAGCTCTCCACCTGGCTGCACCGGGTGACGTTCAACCTGTCGACCGACCGTCTGCGCCGGCGCCGGTCGGCCCCGCTGGAGGCGGCGCCGGAGCCGGTGGACGAGACGCCAGGCGCGCTGGCCGGGCTAGAGGCGGCGGATCGCGCGACCGCCCTGCGTCAGGCGCTCGATGCGTTGCCGGAGAGGCAGAAGCGAGCAGTGGAGTTGCGTCACTTCGACGAGTTGTCCAATCCCGAGATCGCGGAGGCGCTGGAGGTCAGCGTCGAGGCGGTCGAAAGCCTGTTGGCGCGCGGACGGCGCGCCTTGGCCCGCAGCCTGACGCCACATCGGCGCCAGCTGGGGCTCGACTGAGAACGGAGATGCGGCGATGGCCGAGATGAACATCGCAGAATTCGAGGATCTTGCGGCGGCCTGGGGCGCCGATCTGGCGCTGTGGCCGTCGGCGCGGCGCGCGGCCGCTCAGGCGCTTCTGGCGGGTCCGGACGGCGACGCCGCCCGCGCGGCTCTAGCGGAGGCGCGCGCGCTGGACCTGGCGTTGACCGAACTGGCCGCCGAGGATCTCGTTTCGCTGCCTGACGCGCTGACGGCGCGGATTCTTGCTGACGCCGCGGAGGTGTCGGCGGACCGCGCGCGGGCCGCGTCGGTCGCCCCGAAATCCGCGGCGCCGCGCCGCTCGTGGCTGGCCGATCTGGTCGAGACTTTCGGCGGCTGGCGCATGGCGGCGATTTCGGCCGCGGCCTGCGCGCTGATCGGCCTCGGCGCCGGTTACGCCACGCCGGACTCCGCGGTCGCCGCACTTGGCTATGAGTCGACCGCGACAGCGGAGGAAATGGTGGCCAACCTCGGCTGGGACGCAGGATCTGATCTGGAGGAGTTCGTCTTGTTTGGAGATGCGGGATGACTGACGCCGAGATGAATTCGCCGACGCCGCGCCGTGCGCCGCGCTGGATGAAAATCCTGCTCGGCGTCTCGCTGGCGCTGAACCTGGGGGTCGCCGCCGCGGTCGCGGGGATCGCGATCCGGCATGGCGGTCCGCCCCATGGAGGACCGGGCTTCCGCGACATCGGCGGCTTCGCGCGCTTCGTGCCTGAGGCGCGTCAGGACGCGGCGCGGGCCGAGCTTGAACGCCACAAGGAGGAATTCGACGCCGCGAGAGACCGAATGCGCGAGGCGCGGGAGAAAGCCGGCGAGATTTTCGTCGCCGAGCCCTATGACGCCGAAGCGCTGAAGCAGGCGCTGGCGGAATTGCGCGCGGCGAGCGTGGAGTCGCGCGCGCCGCTGCACGAGGCGATGGTCAATATCGGCGCGACTCTGACGCCGGAGGAGCGCGCCGCGGTTATCGAGGCGTTTCGCGAGCGCGGCCGGCGCTGGCGCGAGCGCCGGGAAGGCCGGTTCGAACGCCCGCGAGACTAACCCTGGGATCAGGCGGCGTCGGCGAAGGTCACCCGGTTGCGGCCGCTGTTCTTGGAGGCGTAAAGCGCGGAATCGGCGCGGGCCAGAAGCCTCTCGGCGTCATCACCCAAACGCATCGCGGCGACGCCGATGCTGACGGTCACTTCCAATGGGCCGGGGAGAGCGGCATCGCGAAAGCGCGGCGCCTCGACCGCGGCGCGCACGCGTTCGGCGACGGCCGCCGCGGCCGAGGCGGACGTTTCCGGCAGCGCGACCGAGAATTCCTCGCCGCCGAGGCGCGCCACCATGTCCAAGCCCCGCACATTCGCCGACACCCGGGTTGCGAACTCCTTCAGAACGGCGTCGCCCGCCGGGTGGCCGAAGCGGTCGTTGACGGATTTGAACCGGTCGATGTCCAGCATCATCACGCTCAGCGCTGTTTTCGCGTCCGTCGCGCGCCGGATCATCGCCTCAAGATGGCTGATCGCGTAGCGGCGGTTGAAGACGCCGGTCAATCCGTCGACCGCGGCCAGCCGCACGGTGTGGCGCATGCTGTCGCGCAACTGGTCGGCGTAGAGCTTGCGACGCAGCTGCGACCGCAGCCGCACCGCCAGTTCACACCAGTCCACCGGGCGCAGCAGATAGTCGGCGGCGCCAAGGTCCAGCGCCGTCGCCGCCATCTGCAGGTCGCCGGGCGGGGCGAGGGTGACCACCGGCGCATGGCGCGTCGTCGGATTGGCGCGCAGTTGAGAGCAAAACCGCAAGCCGTCGAACCCCGCCGCATCGCCCGCCGCGAGGATCACGTCCGGTCTGCGTCGCTCGACCAGCGCCACCGCGTCGCCGAGCGTCAGGCCGTCCAGCGCGTGCGCTTCGATCCGCACTTTCTGATCGCCGAGGCGCTCGGCGAGCCTCAGTCGGGTCTCCTCCGCGGTCTTGGGTTCTCCTTCGAAGACCTGGATCACGCCGCCGGCGATATCGGTCGACACAGGGCACCCCCCCAGGCCAAGCACTTCGCTGGTCTCGTCTCTCAGACGCAGTTCGTCGACCATCAGTTTCACTCGCATCAGGCTGCGCAGCCGGGAGAACAGGGCCAGATCGTCCACCAGCTTGCCGAGGAAATCGTCGGCGCCGGCTTCCAGTCCGCGAATTCTGTCGGACGCGCCATCCAGCGCGGTGATCATGACCACAGGGATGTGCGCCAGGTTCGAGTCCGCCTTCAGGCGGCGGCAGGTTTCGAATCCGTCCATGCCGGGCATCATCACATCCAGCAGGATGGCATCCGGGGGCGTGGCGACGGCCTTCGCCAGCGCCTCCAGCCCGTCGGCGGCGGTCTCCACATCGTAATAGGCGGCGACGAGCTTGGCCTCGAGGATCGCGCGATTGGTCGCGACGTCCTCCACGATCAGAACGCGGCCGGTCATCAGGCCGCTCCCATGAGAGCCCCGTCAATTCGGGTCAGGAAGTCGGCTATCGCAACGGGCTTGGAAAGGCAGTCGACGCAGCCCGCGTCGCGCAGGCGCGCGGCCTCGGCCTCTCCGGCGAAGGCCGAGATCGCCATCATCAGCGGCGGGGCGTCGTGGGCCGAAATCGCCCGGGCGACCTCGATCCCGCCCAGGCCCGGCAATTGGACGTCGAGCAGAACCAGATCAGGCCCCAGCTGCCTGCAGAGTTCGAGGCCGGACGGGCCGTCCGGCGCCGCATGCGCCTCATATCCTTTGGCGCGCAAGAGGTCGCGGAACAGCTTCCGGTTCAGCGGGTCGTCTTCAATGATCAGGACGGTGCGGGCGCGGGGCGCCAATTGCGCCGCCGCCTGCGCTGAAAAAAGCACATTCTGCGCGCTTGGAGGCTGGGCGCCGATCTCATAATGCATTTCAATCTCTCCGATCGCGATCCCTGGGGGCGGATGCGCATCAAATTGGGCGCGATCAGGAGACGCCAAAGTCGTTAACGAAATCCTAGCGAAACGCGGAAAATTTTAACGAAGTTGAATGGAGCGGAGCATGAACGGGTCTGAAGCGGAGGCGCTGGCGATTGACGCGCTTGGCTGGCTGGCGGGCCAGCCGGAGGCGCTGAGCCGGTTTCTGGCCGCCTCAGGCGCGGGGCCGGCGGAGCTGCGAGCGCGCGCGGCCGAACCTGCCTTCCTGGGCTTCGTAATGGATTTCCTGCTGTCCGAAGAACCTCTGCTGATCGAGTTCTGCGGCGACCGGAGCATTCCGCCCGAGACGCCGATGCGGGCGAGGGCGGCGCTGCCGGGCGGCGACATTCCGCATTGGACCTGAGCGCGGCTTGCAGACTCAGGCGCTGGGCCGGATAGTCGCGCGATGGCCCTGCCCCCCGGATTCCTTGATGAGCTGCGCGACCGCGTGTCCCTGTCGGACGTCGCGGGACGCAAGGTCACGTGGGACCGGAAGAAGTCGAACCCGGCCAAGGGCGACTGGTGGGCTCCGTGTCCGTTCCATCAGGAAAAGACGCCGTCTTTCCATGTCGATGACCGCAAGGGCTATTACTACTGCTTCGGCTGCCATGCGAAGGGCGACGCGATCAGCTTCGTGAAGGAGTTGGAGAACGTCTCGTTCATTGAGGCCGTGCGCATTCTCGCGGCGGACGCGGGCATGACGCTGCCCGAGCAGGACCCGCGCGAGCAGGAGCGGGAGGACGCCCGCGCCAAGCTGGTCGACGCAATGGAGGCGGCGGTGCAGTTCTTCTGCATGAACCTCCGCTCGGCCAAGGGGCGCGAGACGCGGGAATATCTGGTCCGCCGTGGCCTGACCGCGCAGACGGTCGACCGGTTTGAACTTGGATACGCCCCGGACGCCCGCCATGCGCTGGTCGAGGCTCTGACCCAGAAGGGCCTGACGCTGGACGCGCTGATCGAGGCGGGGCTGGTCATCAAGCCCGAGGACGGCGGCAAGCCCTTCGACCGGTTTCGTGGGCGGCTGATGTTCCCGATCCGGGACGCGCGCGGGCGCTGCATCGCCTTTGGCGCGCGGGCGATGGATCCGAACGCGCGGGCGAAATACCTGAACAGCCCCGAGACGCCGCTCTTCTCCAAGTCCCGCACGCTTTATAATCACGGTCCCGCGCGTGAGGCCGCCGGCAAGGCGGGAAGCCTGATCGCGGCCGAGGGCTATATGGACGTGATCGCGCTGGCGCAGGCCGGGTTCGGCCACGCCGTCGCGCCTCTCGGCACCGCGGTCACCGAAGACCAGCTCAAGATGATGTGGCGCATGGCGGATGAGCCGATCATCGCGCTCGACGGCGATGCGGCCGGCCAGCGCGCGGCCGAGAAGGTGATCGACATCGCAGCCCCGCTTCTGGAGGCGGGCAAGAGCCTCAGGTTCTGCATTCTGCCCGAGGGGCGCGATCCGGACGAGTTGATCCGATCCGGCGGGCCGGGAGCGATGCGCAGCGCGCTGGAGGCGGCCTTGCCGATGGTCGATCTCCTTTGGCGGCGGGAGGTCGAGGGCAAGGTTTTCGACAGCCCCGAGCGCCGGGCGGCGCTGGACAAGAGCCTGAAAGAGGCGCTGGGCCGGATCGCGGACCCGCTGGTGCGCGAGCATTACCGCGACGCGATCCGGGAAAAGCGGGCCGAACTGTTCGCCCCGAAAGTTCACGGCGTCATGCGCGCGGTAGAGAAACAGGATACGGCGCGCTTCCGAGGTCGGGTGGGTGGAAAGCCTGGCTGGCGACCCCCGGTCCACGCCACGGCGGAAATGCGCAACTCCCTGCTGGCGCGGCAGGGCGGCGACGCCGAGGCGCGGGGGCGGGAGAGCGTCATCCTCGCAACGCTGCTTTCGCATCCCGCGCTGATCGAGACCCATGACGGGGAGGTGGCGGCGCTCAGCTTCTCCTGCCGCGATCTGGATGTGATCCGCATGGCCCTGCTGTCGGCGGCGGGCGAGATCATCGCCGAGGGGGAGCCGCTTTCCACCGACGCTCTGGCCAGCCGGGTCGCTTCCCGGGTGGGCGGCGATCCGCGCGAGACGCTGGAACGCGTGCCGCTGGTCCGGCACGAGCGGTACGCCCGCCCGGACGCGCCGCAGGATTTGGCCGAACGGGGTCTGCGGGAACTGCTGACCCGCCATGTGGCGCACACCGCGCGCCTGCTGGAAGTGGGAGAGGCGGAGGCGGTCGCGCCCTCGGCCGAGGACGATCACGTCACCGAGCGTTTGCGCGCCACCCTTGAAAGCGAACTGGCGGCCAATAAGTTGCCCGATGAAGGCCCGGCGACGGCCAAAAGCGAGTCTTCCGAGTTGCAGCGTTTCATCGACGAACGCATATGGGAGAAGAAAACGAATCGGCGTGATTCGGGTCGCGGCTGATTCGTTTATACTGATTCGGCCCTGCCGGCGGGGTCCGGCGATAACAGAACGGAGTTATGCATGGCGGCGAAGGACGTCGAAGAGACGACCGAGGCGGACTCCACCGAGGGGTCAGGCCCGCTTCTGGATATGAGCCAGGCCGCGGTCAAGAAGATGATCGCTCAGGCCAAGGCGCGCGGCACGATCACCTATGACGAGCTGAATCAGGTTCTGCCTTCCGACCAGGTCTCGTCCGAACAGATCGAAGACGTGATGGCCCTTCTCTCCGAGATGGGCGTGAACGTCATCGAGGCGGAAGAGGCCGAGGCGGAGGATTCCGACAAGAAGGACGAGGAGGAGGAGAAGGCCTCCACCTCGAAAGAGGTCGCCACCACCTCCGGCAACGCCAGCGAAGTCGATCGCACCGACGATCCGGTGCGCATGTACCTGCGCGAGATGGGCTCGGTCGAGCTTCTGTCACGCGAGGGCGAGATCGCCATCGCCAAGCGCATCGAGGCCGGCCGCGGCACCATGATCGGCGGCCTCTGCGAAAGCCCGCTGACCTTCCAGGCCATCACCATCTGGCGCGACGAGCTGCTGGAAGAGCACATCATGCTGCGCGATGTGATCGATCTGGACAGCACGTTCGGCGCGACGCTCGCCTCCGAGGGCGAGGAGGACGTCGACGGTGAAGAGTCCGAGGAGCAGGACGGCGAGGAGCGGGCCGAGGGCGAGACCTCGGAGGACGGCGACGACGCCGACGCCGAGGACGAGCAGGCCAACCTGTCGCTCGCGGCGATGGAGCAGGCGCTGAAGCCGCAGGTCCTGGAGACGCTGGAACGGATCGCGCGCGATTATCAGACGCTGCAGAAAATGCAGGGCGAGCGGCTGTCGGCGGCGCTGAGCGAGAAAGAGACCTTCTCGGCCAATCAGGAGATCGATTATCTGCGCCTCCGCGCCGAGATCGTCGATCTGGTCAACGAACTGCACCTGCACAACAACCGCATCGAAACCCTGATGGACCAGCTTTACGGCATCAACCGGCGTCTGATGACGCTGGAGGGCCAGCTGGTGAAGATCGCCGACCAACACAAGGTGAACCGGCGCGAGTTCATCGAGGAGTATCGCGGGTTCGAGCTGGAGCCGGGCTGGCTGGAGCGCGTCGGCCATCTGAAGGGCAAGGGTTGGGCCGACATGGTCGAGCGCGACGGCGGCCGCATCCAGGGTCTGCGCGACGAGATCGCCGAGATCGGCCGCACCACCGGGCTCGACATTCCCGAGTTCCGCCGCATCGTCCAGACCGTCCAGAAGGGCGAGAAGGAGGCGCGGATCGCCAAGAAGGAGATGGTGGAGGCGAACCTGCGCCTCGTGATCTCCATCGCCAAGAAATACACCAATCGCGGGCTGCAGTTCCTCGACCTCATTCAGGAAGGCAATATCGGCCTGATGAAGGCGGTCGATAAGTTCGAGTACCGCCGGGGCTACAAGTTCTCGACCTACGCCACGTGGTGGATCCGGCAGGCGATCACCCGCTCGATCGCCGACCAGGCCCGGACCATCCGCATTCCGGTGCATATGATCGAGACGATCAACAAGCTGGTGCGCACGTCCCGCCAGATGTTGCACGAGATCGGCCGCGAACCGACGCCGGAGGAGCTGGCCGCCAAGCTGCAGATGCCGCTGGAGAAGGTCCGCAAGGTGATGAAGATCGCCAAGGAGCCGATCTCCCTCGAAACGCCGATCGGCGACGAGGAGGACAGCCAGCTGGGCGATTTCATCGAGGACAAGAACGCGGTCCTGCCGCTCGACAGCGCGATCCAGTCGAACCTGAAGGAAACCACCACCCGCGTGCTGGCGTCTCTGACCGCCCGCGAGGAGCGCGTGCTGCGCATGCGGTTCGGCATCGGCATGAACACCGACCACACGCTGGAGGAGGTCGGACAGCAGTTCAGCGTGACCCGCGAGCGCATCCGCCAGATCGAGGCGAAGGCCTTGCGGAAGCTGAAGCACCCCAGTCGCAGCCGGAAGCTGCGGAGCTTCCTCGACAGCTGAGCGAAACAAGGCGTTTCGAGACGTTAAGGGCGGCCGTTGGGCCGCCCTTTTCGTATGCCTGTTAGGGAAGTCGGCGAGTCGCCAACGGCATCTCAAGTTCGCAATTTAGCCGTCAGGCGATGGCTAGGTCGTCCGCGATGGCAACCTCAATGATAAGGTTCGTGTCGTCTAGGTCACCCATGTTGACGTTGAGAAGTCTGATGGTTGATAACGGCAAAGACGTGGAGCTGTAGTAGTCCGCATCTGCATAAGTGATGAGCGTGTCGTCGCCGTCTTGCTCGATCAGCAGGAACATTGGGTCATCGGGGTCGTTCGCCGAAATCACTACCGTATCGACTGCAGGGTCGAAATCAGTGATGACATCATCGCCGCCGTGGAATCCAAGAACCGGCTCGCCGCCCACTTCTCCATTCTCGAAAACGAATTTAGAGCGGTTTTCGATCATTCCGGGTCATATCCGCATGCGCTGAAGTAGTTGGCGCATTCGTCGGTCTGGAAGATGTCTACGAGCTTGCCGATCATGTTCCATAGGCCGCTCACGGTTCGCTCGCCTGCTTTGCGCAGCATGGCCTTGAGCCGGGAGAACGCCTTTTCGATGGGGTTGAAGTCCGGACTATAGGGCGGCAGGAAGCGCAGAGTCGCACCTGCCGCCTCGATGCGTTCGCGCACCGAGGCTCGTTTATGGCTCGACAAGTTGTCCATGATGACGATGTCGCCGGGCCGCAGTTCAGGCGCGAGCACCTGGGTGACATAGGCCTCGAACCAGTCGCCATTGACCGGGCCATCGAGGACCATCGGCGCAACCATGCCAGTCATGCGAAGGCCCGCGATCAACGTGGTGGTCTTACGGTGGCCGTGCGGGTAGCCCATCCGCAGGCGCTCGCCTTTCGGGCAGCGGCCATGGCTGCGGGTCATGTTGGTGGCGGTCCACGTCTCGTCGATGAACACGAGGCGTTCCGGCTCGAGGCCGATCTGGGCCTCGAACCACTCCCGGCGCTGCTTCAGGATGTCGGGGCGGTCTTGCTCGATTGCATGGCCAGTCTTTTTTTGCGCGTCATGCCCCGGCGCACGAAGAAGCGATGCAGCCCGGCGACGGAGACGGTCAGACCGACCTCGGCCAGCGCCTGGCGCAGCTCCTCAAGCGAGATGTCCTTGCGCTCTTCCCAGATGGCGAGGATGTCCGCCGCCCGCTCCTCCACCCGTCGGGATCGCATGTCGCCGCCCTGTGGTTTTGGGGCGAAGTCACCCGTCGTGCGGCGCTGCGATCGCCAGCGGATCGCCGTCGACGGCGCAACGCCGAACCGCGCCGCCGCCGCGCGGCAACTCATCCCGCCATCTACCGCCGTCAAAACCCGGGAACGTAAGTCCATAGAGAGAGGTTGAGCCATCCATGCCGGCCTCCTTCACCAGCACGGATTCTGAATCAGAAATCACGGCAGGTGGGAATCCCTCATCGATTCAAATCGGTCGAAAACCGCTCTAG
>QKHF01000001.1 GCA_003250135.1 Paracoccaceae bacterium
TGGCTAACCAGCAGCACGGTGCCGTCATAGTCGTCCAGAAGCTCCTGCAACAGGTCCAGCGTCTCGACGTCCAGATCGTTGGTCGGCTCGTCCAGCACCAGCAGATTCGATTCCCGCGCCATAAGCCGGGCCAGCAGCAGCCGCGCACGCTCTCCGCCGGAGAGCGAGCCAACCGGGCCGCGGGCCTGCCGCTCATCGAACAGGAAGTCCTTCAGGTACCCGACCACGTGGCGCGGCCGCCCGCGCACCATCACCTGATCGTTCGAGCCTTTGACGGCCGAGGCGGGATCGCCGGTCAGCGTCTCCCACAGCGATTTGTCAGGATCGAGCGCAGCGCGGGCCTGATCGAACACCGCCGGAACCAGGTTGAGGCCGATCCGCACGTCGCCCGAATCTGGCGCGATTTCTCCGGTCAGGAGCTTCAGGAGGGTGGTCTTGCCCGCGCCGTTCGGCCCGACCAGCGCCACCCGGTCGCCGCGCGTGATGCGGATGGAGAAATCCTTCAGGATCGCGCGGCCGTCATAGCCTTTGGAGATATTGGTCGCCTCGGCCACCAGCCGCCCGGATTTCGGGCCACTCTCCAGCGCCATCGCGGCGACGCCCGGCTGGAGGATCTGGCGCGCGCGCTCGGCCCGCATGTCCTGAAGTCGCCGCACCCGGCCCATGTTGCGCTTGCGACGGGCGGAGATGCCCTCGACCGCCCAGCGCCCCTCGGACTGGATCAGCCGGTCGAGCTTGTGGCGCGCCTCTCGTTCTTCGTCATAGGTCTTGTCGCGCCACTCCTCGAACTTCTCGAAGCCGCGATCCAGCCGCCGCGCCTCGCCCCGGTCCAGCCAGATGATCGAGCGGGTCAGGCGGCGCAGGAAGGCGCGGTCATGGCTGATCAGCACGAAGGCGGCGCGGGTCTCGGCGAGGTGGTTCTCCAGCCACTCGATGGCGCGGATGTCGAGATGGTTGGTCGGCTCATCCAGCAGCATTAGTTCCGGCTCGCCCGCCAGAAGGCGCGCCAGCGCTGCGCGGCGGCGCTCACCGCCCGAGGCGGTGGCGGGATCGGCGTCGGCCGGCGTCTCCAGCCCCTCCATCGCCATCTGGGCCTTGTAGGCCTCCTCTGGCGCCAGGTCGGCGGCGGCGTAGGCGCCAAGCGTCGCGAATCCGGTGAAATCGGGATCCTGCGGCAGATAGGCGATGCGGGCGCCCGGCTTGACGGTGCGCGAACCCTCGTCCGGCGCGGCGATCCCGGCGATCAGTTTCAGAAGCGTCGACTTGCCCGACCCGTTGCGCCCGACCAGCGCCGCGCGCTCACCCGCATGGACGGATATATCGAGGCCCTGGAACAAGGGTGTTCCGCCGAAACCGAGCGAAACGCCCGAGAGGGTGAGGATAGGAGGCTGGGCCATGGGCGCGGACCTAGACCGCGCGGAAATTCGGGTCAAGCGGCGCTTTCACCCACCCGCCTGCCGGGCTAGTCTCGCCGCCGACCGACGCCGTTGCGAGACCCCGATGGACCGCCCCGCCCTCACGCCCCTGAACCCCGCCATGGCGGCGACATTCGCTCCGCCGGTCATGGAGGCGCGGCGCTGGATCGCCGGGCGCACGTTCCCTTCGGAGCGACCCCTGATCAATCTCAGCCAGGCGGCGCCAGTGTCCCCACCCCCGCCGCCGATCCGAGCGGAGATCTCCCGCGCCGCGCTGGAGGAGCCAGACGCGCACCTCTACGGCCCGGTGCTGGGCGACCCGGAACTGCGCGCGGAAATCGCCGCGCAGTGGTCCAAAAATTATGGCGGCGCGATCGCGCCCGAAGACGTCGCCGTGACCGTCGGCTGCAACCAGGCCTTCGTCACCGCGGTGGCCACGCTGGCCGGGCCGGGCGATGCGGTGATCCTGACCACGCCCTGGTATTTCAATCATCGCATGTGGCTGGAGATGGCGGGCGTCGAGGCGCGCCTTCTGCCCTGCGGCGAGGACTGCCTGCCTTCGGTGGAGGCCGCCGCGGCGCTGATCGACGGACGGGTGAAGGCGATCTCTCTGGTCACGCCCAACAACCCGACCGGGGCCGAATATCCGCCGTCCCTGATCGCCGAATTCTACGACCTAGCAGAATCTTCCGGGATTTCCCTTATCCTGGATGAGACCTATCGCGATTTTCGCACCAACCCTGATGCGCCACATGATCTTTTTGCTCAAACCAACTGGCGAGAAAAGCTTATTCATCTCTACAGTTTCTCCAAGGTGTTCCACCTCACTGGGCACCGGGTCGGCGCGCTGATCGCTAGTCCGGAGCGGCTGGCGCAGGCGGAAAAGCTGCTCGACACCGTCACCATCTGCCCGCCGCGGCTGGGCCAGCGGGCGGCGCTTTACGGCCTGCGCCACATGGGCGACTGGGTCGCAGAGGAGCGCGCCGAGATCCTGCGCCGGGGCGA
>QKHF01000271.1 GCA_003250135.1 Paracoccaceae bacterium
GCCCTCGGACCGGATCATGGGGGTGGAGACCGGCGGCTGCCCGCATACCGCGATCCGCGAGGACGCCAGCATCAACCTCGCCGCCATCGCTGAGCTGCGCGCGCGGCACCCGGACCTCGACCTGGTGCTGATCGAGTCGGGCGGCGACAATCTGGCCGCCACTTTCAGCCCGGAACTGGCGGACCTGACCATCTACATGATCGACGTGGCGATGGGCGAGGAGATCCCGAGGAAGGGCGGGCCGGGCATCACCCGCTCGGACCTTCTGGTCATCAACAAGACCGCGCTCGCGACCCATGTCGGCGTCTCGCTGGAGGTGATGGCGCGGGACGCGGCCGTCCAGCGTGGCGCTCGACCTGTGGTCTTCGCCGATCTGCGTTCGGGGCAGGGGGTGGAAGAGGTCGCGGCCTTCATAGAGCGCGCGGGCGGGCTGAGCGCCGCGGCCTAGGTCACCAACCGCGTTCCCAGATAGCCCAGCGTCGCGGAAGAGGCGGACAGCACGCCGCCCCAAAGGATGTCCACCACCGCCATCTTCACCGGAAAGCCCTTCAGCGTGGCGAGGTTGGTCAGGTCATACGTCGCGTAGGCGACCACGCCCAGGATCAGTCCGTTGACGGCGGCGACGCGCAGAGATTGGGCGTCCAGCGCCGGCAGGACGGCGAACCAGACGATGGCGCCCACATACCCGATATAGAAGACCGCCGCGGCGACGAGGTTCGGGTCCTCTTTCATCAGCGGCCCGATCGCCTCGCGATAAAATCCCTTCGCGATCATGGTCAGCCAGATCACGTCGATCACGCAGAAGGCGAGGGCGGTGGCGAGATAGGCGGCGGCGAATTTCATTCCGATTCCTGAGTGTGGTTCCCGTTCCCCGAATACGACGCCTGCCGCCGTTCGGTTCAATAATCCGCGGCGCTCCGGGTCCTCGATCTTGCGGCGGCCGCGTTTTCGGCATAGGGCGTGTGGCGTGTCGGGGCGTAGCGCAGCCTGGTAGCGCATCTGCTTTGGGAGCAGAGGGTCGCGTGTTCGAATCACGCCGCCCCGACCATTCGCAGCATCTGTCCGCGGAACCCGCGGCGCTGGCCATCGCGTCCGATCTCGGCTATAGCGCGGCACAGGCGGCAAGATACTTGCGCGCCTCAGAATCCAAGACTTCGGAGACGACCCATGAGCACCTGGACGAAAAGCAGCTGGCGCGCGAAGGAAGCGAAGCAGATGCCGACCTACCAGGACGCCGATGCGCTGGCCCGTGTCGAGCGCAAGCTGGCGAGCTATCCGCCGCTGGTTTTCGCCGGAGAGGCGCGCGAATTGCGCCGGCGGCTGGGCAAGGTCGCCAAGGGCGAGGCCTTCCTCTTGCAGGGCGGCGATTGCGCCGAAAGCTTCGCCGAATTCTCCGCCGACAACATCCGCGACACCTTCCGCGTGCTGCTGCAGATGGCGGTGGTGCTGACCTACGCCACCAAGCGCCCTGTGGTGAAGGTTGGCCGCATCGCGGGCCAGTTCGCCAAGCCGCGCTCGTCGGATACCGAGACCAAGGGCGGCGTGACTCTGCCCAGCTACCGCGGCGACATCATCAATGAGATGGAGTTCACCGAGGAGGCGCGTGTCAACCGCCCTGAGAGGATGCTGGACGCCTATCTGCAGTCGGCGGCCTCATTGAACCTGCTGCGGGCTTTCGCGACCGGCGGTTACGCCGACATGCACCGGGTGCAGAGCTGGAACCTCGGCTTCGCCAAGGGCTCGTCCGAAAGCGACCGCTACGCGGAGATGGCGCAGAAAATCTCTTCGGCGCTCGACTTCGCCGAGGCTTGCGGCATCACCCCGGAAAGCTCTCAGCAGCTGCGCCAGGTCAGCTTCTACACCAGCCACGAGGCGCTTCTGCTGCCCTATGAGGAGGCGCTGACCCGCGTCGACTCCACCACCGGCGACGTGGTGGCGGGCTCGGGCCACATGATCTGGATCGGCGACCGCACCCGGCAGCCTGACGGCGCGCATGTGGAGTTCTGCCGAGGCGTCATCAACCCACTGGGCCTGAAATGCGGCCCAAGCCTGCAGGAGGACGATCTTCTGCGGTTGATCGACATCCTGAACCCGAAGAATGATCCGGGCCGCCTGACGCTGATCGTGCGGGTCGGCGCGGGCGAGGTCGCCAACCACCTGCCGCGCTTCATCCGCGCGGTCGAGCGCGAGGGTAAGGCGGTGGTCTGGTCCTGCGATCCGATGCACGGCAACACGATCAAGGCGGAATCCGGCTTCAAGACCCGGCCCTTCGACCGCATCCTGCAGGAGGTGCGCGAATTCTTCGACGTGCACGAGGCCGAGGGCACCTATGCGGGCGGCGTGCATTTCGAGATGACGGGCAAGGACGTCACCGAGTGCCTGGGCGGCATGCACCGTCTGACCGACGCC
>QKHF01000009.1 GCA_003250135.1 Paracoccaceae bacterium
CTTCGCCAGCCAGCGCACGCCGCCGATATCGACCGCGCCGCTGCCATGCTGAAACGGGTCCAGCACCGTGCCGCGCTTGCCGACGATCTGCCCGGCCCGCTGGTTGAGGCCCGGCCGGTCGCTCGGCGCCTCGCGCATCTTCGCGGTGTAGACCCGAGCGGCCCAGGTCAGGATCACCGAGATGATGGCGAAGGTTGTGACTTGGAACTCGCCCGCCATCTGCGGATTGACGAACAGGACGAGCCCGACGATCGCTGCGGCGACCCCTGGCCCGATCAGGAAGAAAGAGCCGGTCGCCATCTCCAGCGCGCCGAGCGCGAGGCCGAACGCCACCCAGTACCAGGGCGAAATTCCGATCAGGGATTGGAAAAGCGCGTCCATCTCAGGACGCTCCCTTGCCGCCCAGTCCCGCGGCCCTGGCCAGTTCAGCCACGCCTGCGACGGAACCGATCAGGCTGGAGGCCTCCAGCGGCACCATGATGGTCTTTGAGTTCGGCGAGGCCGCCACGTCGCGCAGCGATTCGACGTATTTCTGGGCGACGAAGTAGTTGATCGCCTGAATGTCGCCCTCGGCGATGGCTTTCGAGACCATGGCCGTCGCCGTCGCTTCGGCTTGCGCCGAGCGCTCGCGGGCTTCGGCGTCCAGGAACGCCGCCTCGCGCCGGCCCTCGGCCTCGCGAATTTGGGATTCGCGCACGCCCTCGGCCTTCAGGATCGCCGATTGCTTGTCGCCTTCGGCGGTCAAAATCTCGGCGCGCTTCAGGCGCTCCGCCTTCATCTGGCGCGCCATCGCCTCGGTGATGTCGACCGGCGGCTGCAGGTCCTTGATCTCGACGCGGGTCACCTTGACGCCCCAGGGGGTCGAGGCCTCGTCGATCACGGCGAGCAGCTTGTGGTTGATGATGTCGCGGTTCGACAGAACCTCGTCCAGGTCCATCGCGCCGATCACGGTACGAATATTGGTCTGGCTCAGGTTCGACAGTGCGCGCTCCAGATCGCGCACCTCGTAGGCCGCGGCGGCGGCGTCGACCACCTGGTAGAAGGCGATGGCGTCGGCGTGCACCATGGCGTTGTCCTTGGTGATCACCTCCTGGCCCTCGATGTCGAGAACCGTCTCCATCATGTTAATCTTGGCGCCGATGCGCTGCATGATCGGGATCAGAAAGTGCAGGCCCGGCGTCATCGTATGCGTGTAGCGCCCGAAGCGCTCGACGGTCCATTCCTCGCCCTGAGGCACGGATTTGACCATCAGGAAAATAAGCACCAGGGCGAAGACCACGGCGGCGATGGCGGTGATCGAGCCGAAATCCTGAAGTATCGTCATAAAGTCTCCCCTCTAAACCACTACTGTTTCCATTATGTGGGAAGTCAGCGCATATTTTGCTAGCCGTTGATATATGCGACACGATAGATGGCGGATTCATGCCGCATTTCGGCGGCAAGATACACCAGATTTCGTGGGTGAAACAGCGCCGTTCCACGATGGGTAGACAAAATTTTGCGAGTGCGAGGGGATGGGCGGGTTGTCGCACCAAGACGCCGCGCAGGGGCGTCCCGGCGCGGCGTCCAGTGGTCCCGGTTGGCGGGGCGATCAGGCCGCCATCTTCATCTCGTCGAAACACATGCCGGCGGCCAAGGATGATTCAAAGCGGAATACGTGCATACTTGCCTTGCGTGAATGCACGAATACGGGCGAGGCGTAGGCGTGGACTGGGACAATCTGAAAGTGGTGCTGGCGATCGGACGCGGCGGCGGGATCAGCGGCGCGGCGCGGACGCTGGGCATGGACCCGGCCACGGTCAGCCGCCGCCTGTCAGCGATCGAGGCGGCGATGGGGGCGATCCTGTTCGTGCGGTCGCGCCACGGGCTGACTCCGACCCGCGCGGGGGAGCTGACCATTGATGAGGCGGGCCGAATGGAGCGCCGTCTGGACGCGCTGGGCGGCCGCCTGCGGCATCTCTCGGGCGCGCCCAGCGGAACCGTGCGCGTCGCCAGCAACCCGTGGATCGTGTCCGAACTTCTCGCCCCCGAAGTCACGCGCCTGGCCGAAGCCTATCCCGAGCTGCGCCTCAGGCTGATCTCGGCCAGCAAGGGCCTCAGCCTGTCGCGCCGTGAGGTGGATGTGGCGCTCTGGTTCGAGATTCCGCCCGAGCAGAGCGAATTCGCCATCGTCGTCGGCGAGGTCCGCTATGCGGTCTACCGTCCCCGCGGCGCAGCGGCGGAGGGGTTGCGCTGGGCGACGTTCTGGGACGACCGGGCGGCCCGCGCCCCGATGCACTGGCTGAAGGAGATGGGCGCGCGCGAGGAGGACATCCTCGTCGGCGCCAATGACGCCCATGCGGTCCGGGCGGCGATCCGCTCGGGCGGCTGCAAGGGCGCGATCCCGACCCGGCTGGGCGATGGCGA
>QKHF01000151.1 GCA_003250135.1 Paracoccaceae bacterium
CCCACCTCGATCTCCGCAGAGTCGCGGATCAGGACGCGGTCGACATCTCCGTACAGATAGAAAACGCGGGCGCTGTAGCGCTCATTCCGGCATGACGAGCCTTCGCAAAACGACGCGAGTTCAACGCCGCCTTTGGAGTCGAGGCGCCAAAAATCGAAAATCTGCGTACTCGCGACCAAACCGAAAAGCAACAACCAGGCGCCGAGAATGAATTTGACCATGGCGGGGCTCCATGAGTTTTGATTGGGTGATGATGACTTTGCCTAAATTTGCGCGAATTTGGCGACAAAGCGGCGCAAACCTATGCACAAGAATGCATAGCAACTGAGATCACGCTCGAGCTTACCTCGATAACCATCGGAATTCAGACGCGTTGTTCCAAAAACGAGCGGTCCGGCGACAACGCCGCCGGACCTGACATCTTTCGCCTGAAGCGCTGATCGCTTTGGGCTCATTCGTCGAATGGAACGCCGACGAAGCGCAGATCCCCGCCGGAATTGAGCAGAAGAATGACCGGCTTGGCGCCTCCGCCATCCCGCGCACCTGCTTCTCTGGCGGCCTCGATCTTCTCCAGCGCCTCATCCGGGCTGTGCACCTCTTCCTGGGCGACTTCAACCAGCACGTCGCCCGCCCGGACGCCCTTCTCAGCGGCGGGGCTCCCCTCCGCCACCTCCGCGACCAGCACGCCCACGACCTCTCGGTCGACGCCAAAACGGGCGCGGGCCCCGTCCGTCAGCCGGACCAAAGTCATTCCAAGGCTTTCGACCTGATCGCCGCCGCTCTCGTCCGACGCCTTAACTGCGCGGGTCTCTCCCTCGTCGAGCAGGCCGACCTCGACCAGAACCGTCTGGGTCTGCCCGTCGCGCCAGATCACGACGCGTACGGACTCTCCGACCGGGGTTTCCGCCACGATGCGCGGAAGATCGCGCATCTCGACCACATCCTTGCCGTCGAAACGCAGCACGACGTCGCCTGTCTCGATGCCGGCCGCCGCCGCGGGTCCGCCCTCGCTGACGCCGGCGACCAGAGCGCCGCTCGGCTTTTCAAGCCCGAGCCCCTCGGCGAGCTCGTCCGTCACGGTCTGGATGCGCACGCCCAGCCATCCGCGCCGGGTTTCACCGAACTCTCGCAGCTGCGCGACGACGTTCTTGGCCAGTGTCGACGGGACGGCGAAGCCGATGCCGATCGAGCCGCCCGTAGGAGAAATGATGGCGGTGTTCACGCCGATGACTTCGCCCTCCATATTGAACAGCGGACCGCCCGAATTGCCCCGGTTGATCGCCGCATCGGTCTGGATGAAATCATCATAGGGGCCAGCATTGATGTCTCGGTTGCGCGCCGAGATGATGCCAGCCGAAACGGACCCGCCGAGGCCGAACGGATTGCCGATCGCGAGCACCCAGTCGCCAACCCGGCTGGCGTCGCTGTCGCCGAACGAGACGAACGGCAGAGCCGTTTCACTTTCGACCTTGAGCAGCGCGATGTCGGTTTTCGGATCGCGCCCGATCAGCGTCGCATCCAGCGAGGTCCCGTCCGGAAAGTTGGCGGTGATCTCGTCAGCTTCCTCGATCACGTGGTTGTTGGTGACGATGAAGCCGTCCGCCGAAATCACAAAGCCGGAACCCAGCGACTGAACCGAGCGCGGTCCGCGCTGCTGCGGCAACTGATCGAAGAAGTCCTTGAACAGATCCTCGAACGGCCCGCCCGGCGGCAATTGCGGCCCGCCCTCAGGCGCCTCGATCCGGTGGGCCGTCGAGATGTTGACCACCGCGGGGCTGAGCCGCTCGGTGAGATCGGCGAACGTGCTCGGCGCGCCCGAGGCGCCGAATGCAGGGTCCACCGCGGCTGGCGTAAATGCGAGACCGGTCGCCAAAATCATGGCGGCAAGCGTGCGAGAGGGGATCGATACGGGGGGTGATGACCGAAACACCTGACTCTCCTTGTTGAATCTCTGATTATTTGATCTGGCCCAGCGCGCCCGGAACCCGCCCATCGCAGCACTCCGGATCATCGCGCCGACCTTTCGCGGCTAGAGATAGAGCGAATCGCGCCCGAATTATGGCGGACCCTCCCCCTGCTCGCGAGGCTGTGAACGGCGGGTGAGCGCGGATCATCCCCGCACGAACCAGAAAACAACGGCGCCTCCGATCGCCGCGCTCAGCCCGACCATGCGGATCAGATCGGAATCGGCGCGCGAAATCTCGTACGCCGCGCGCCGCATGAAATCTGGGAAAAGGCCGTAGGCGACCCCCTCCAGAACCAGGATCAGCCCTATGGCGGCGAGGAGATCGCTCAACAGACAATTCTCCCCGCACGCCGCCCGGACGTCACGGCCGCGCCGCGCCGTCGCCCGACTTGAGATACTCGAAGAACTCGGAATCGGGCGTGATCACCAAGCTCGACTTGGAGCCCTCTATCGCCTTTCGATAGGCCTGCATGGACCGATAGAACTCGAAGAAATTCGGATCGGCGCCGAACGCCTCGGCGAAGGTCGCATTGCGCTTGGCGTCCGCCTCGCCTCGGATGATATCGGACTCGCGCTGGGCCTCGGACACCAACTCGACGGCCTGCCTGTCAGCCGACGCGCGGACGCGCTGCGCCGCCTCCTGGCCGCGTGCCCTCTCATCCGCCGCTTCGCGCTCGCGCTCGGCCTGCATGCGGTCATAGGTGGCCTGCAGGTTCTGCTGCGGCAGGTCCGCTCGCCGGATGCGCACATCGACGATGTCGACGCCCAGAGCCAGCGCATCCTTCCGCGCGGTGTCGCGAATCCGCGTCATCAACAGAAAACGATCCTCGGACAGCACGGCGTCAGAAATCACCGAGCCCAGCACCGCGCGCAGAGACGCTTCGAGGATGGACCGAAGTCGCGACAGCGCCGCAATCTCGGTCTGCACCGATTGGCGGAACTTTACCGGGTCGGTGATCCGCCAGCGAGCGAACGCGTCCACCACGAGGCGCCGGTCGTCGGCAGGGGTGACCTCAAGCTCCAGCGTCTCCAGCGAAAGAATGCGCTTTTCGAAGTACTCCACCGTGTTGAAGGGCGGCGGAAATTTGAACTTCAGACCCGGCTCCGTCTCGACCCGCTCGACGCGGCCGAAAGCGAGCACCAGCGCCTGCTGACGCTGATCGACAATGAACACGGAGGACAGAACCGCGACAACGACCAGGCCGAGAATAGCTACAATGATTGGGGCTCGTTTCATCAGTTCGTCCCCCCGCTCCGGCGCAACTCATTCAACGGCAGATAAGGCACGACGCCCGTTCCGCCACCCGAGCCGCCCGCTCCCTCGTCGATGATGATCTTGTCGGTATTGCGCAGAACTTCCTCCAACGTTTCCAGATAGATGCGCTTTCGGGTCACCTCAGGCGCGTTGGTGTATTCGGTCAGGATCGAGGTGAACCGCGCAGCCTCACCTTCGGCCTCATTGACGACCCGAGCGCGATAGCCCTCGGCCTCCTGAAGCAATTGCGCCGCTTCACCTCGCGCCTTGGCGAGGGTTTGGTTGGCGTAGGCCTCGGCGCGATTTTCCTCTGTCACGCGGTCCTGCGCCGCGGCCTGCACATCGCGGAACGCGTCGATGACCTGGCTGGGCGGATCGGCGCGATTGAAGTTCACGCGCTCGATGAAGATGCCGCTTTCGTAGCTGTCGAGGGTCTGCTGAATCAGCGCCTTCACATCCTGGCTGACAATGGCGCGATCGCGGTTGAGGATCGGACTCAACTCCGACCGGCCGATAACCTCGCGCATCGCCGATTCCGACACCGCTTGAATCGTGGCGGAATGATCCGACAGGTTGAATAAGAAGTTGGCTGGGTCAGCGATCTTCCAGACAACCTGGAAGTCGATATCGACGATGTTCTCGTCGCCCGTCAGCATCAAGCCGCGATCCGAGGCGCGCGAGGACGTGGTGTTGGAGCCGATATCGATGATGTTTTCGCGCGTGACCGGCAGAACCTCGATGGTCTGGATCGGCCAGACCGCGACGGCGAGACCCGGGCCTTCGGTCTTCTCGTACCGTCCCAGCGTCAGCACGACGCCTGCCTCGTCCGGCTGGATGCGATAAAGCGAGGCGACCGCCCAGCCCACGAACAGCGCCGCGATGGCCAGCAGGACGCCGGCGCGCGAAACGCCGCCGCCACCGCCTCCGGTGCGGCCGCGACCCCCGCCGCCTCCGCCGCCGAAAATGCCCTTCAGCCGGTCCTGACCCTTCTTCAGAAGTTCATCCAGCTCAGGCGGCTCCTGTCCGCCTCCGCCGCCCCGCGGGCCGCCGCCCCAGGGTCCGCGGTCGCCGCCGCCATTCTTACCTCCGTCGCCGCCCCCCCAGGGGCCTCCGCCGGGTTTGTTGCTCCAGGGCATACGGTCTCCATCCTTACTCTGGCCGCCTGCGGCGCCGGGCGCCGGCAGCCGGTTTACTCTGCGCCGCGCTGAGGCGCAAACCGGTTCTCGGCCTTTCTACGTGGGGCTGAGCGCCTTCGCATCAAGTCTTTCCGCGCCGCTCCTGCGCGTCCCTGTCAAATCCCGCTCAAGCGACGGGCTCACGCATCGTGACAAGCTCTTCCGCAGCGGTGGGGTGCACGGCGACGGTCCGGTCGAAATCCTCTTTCGTCGCGCCCATTTTCACCGCGATCCCGGCCAACTGGATCATCTCGCCTGCGCCGTGGCCGACGATATGTACGCCCAGCACGCGGCGGCTGGCCTTGTCGACAACCAGCTTCATCAGCATTTTCTCGTCGCGCCCGGACAGCGTATGGAGCATCGGCCGGAAGGCGGAGCGGTAGACCTCCACATCGTGGCTTTCGCGCGCCGCCTCCTCGCTGAGGCCGACCGTGCCGATTTCGGGTTGGGTGAACACTGCGGTGGCGACATCCGAATGATCCGCCTTGGTCGGCTTGGCGCCGAACACGGTGTCGGCGAAGGCCGCGCCCTCTCGGATCGCCACCGGGGTCAGCGCCAGCCGGTCGGTCACGTCGCCCACCGCGAAGATCGAAGGAACCGAACTTTGCGACCAATCGTCGACCGCCACCGCGCCGGTCGCTGTCAGCTTGACGCCGGCCTGCTCCAACCCCAGCCCAGCGGTGTTGGGATCGCGCCCGGTGGCGTAGAGGATGAAATCCGCAGCGATCCTGCCGCCATCGGTCAGCACCGCCTCATAACCCTCTGACAACGCGCTGATCTCAGCGATATCCGAGTTGAACCGCAGGTCGACCCCCTTGGCGCGCATCGCCTCGGCCATGTGCCGGCGCACGTCCATGTCAAAGCCGCGCAGGAACAGATCGCGCCGGTAGACCTGCGTAACTTCGGCCCCCAACCCATTGAAGATGCATGCGAACTCACAAGCGATATAGCCGCCGCCGACGACGATCACGCGGTTCGGAAATCGCTCCAGATCGAGCGCGTCGTTCGAGGTGCCCGCGAGCTCCGAGCCCGGAAAGTCCGGCACGAAAGGCGCGCCGCCCGTGGCGATCAGGATGTGCTTGGCGCTGACCTCGCGCCCGTCCGCCTCCAGCCGCACGGTGTGAGGGTCGACCACCGTCGCGCGGCTTCGGATCGTCTCCACGCCCGCGAGACCGAGATTGCGCTCATAGACGCCCTCCAGCCGGTCGATCTCCTTGTCCTTGGCGGCGATCAGTCGGGGCCAGTCGAAGCTTGGCGCGCTCACGGTCCAGCCGAAACCGGCGGCGTCCTCAAAGCTCTCGGCGAAGGACGAGGCGTAGACCAACAGCTTCTTCGGCACGCAACCGCGGATCACGCAGGTGCCGCCATAGCGGGATTCCTCGGCCAGCGCGACCTTGGCGCCGTAGTTCGCCGACATGCGCGCCGCGCGCACGCCGCCCGATCCGCCGCCGATCACGAACAGGTCGTAGTCGAACTCCGCCATCAAGCGCGCTCCCCGAACTCCGTCTTCAGGCTGGAACAGGCGCGCTGATGGGCGGCCCTACTCGTCATCCTCGTCCTCGACATATTCAATTATGTCGGCGGTTCCATCCTCTCGCCCGATCACGACCACGTCAGCGATGTTGATGAAGAGCCCGGTCTCGATGACGCCGGGGATGAGGTTCAGCGCAGTGGCCAATTCCTCTGGCTCGCCGATGCGGCGCAGATGCAGGTCGAGGATGAAGTTGCCCTCATCGGTAAGATAGGGCTCGTCCTTGAACAGACGCAGGCCGATCTTGTCTCCGCCGACGTCGAAATCGTCCAGAGTTTCCGCAATCAGCGCCTGCGTGACCTGCCAGCCGAACGGCACGACCTCCACCGGCAGAGGGAAGGCGCCCAGTTCCCGCACCTGCTTGGACTGGTCCGCCACCACGACCATCTGGTCCGAGGCGCAGGCGACGATCTTCTCCTGCAACAGCGCGCCGCCGCCACCCTTGATCAGGCGCAATTCCTCGTCGAACTCGTCTGCGCCGTCGACCGTGACGTCCAGCCAGCCGGCATGGTTCAACGTGGTCAGCTTGATTCCGCAGGCTTCGGCCAGCTCTCCGGTG
This sequence comes from Paracoccaceae bacterium, assembly GCA_003250135.1. Classification (GTDB taxonomy): domain Bacteria; phylum Pseudomonadota; class Alphaproteobacteria; order Rhodobacterales; family Rhodobacteraceae; genus SZUA-547. Next base: position 6,487 of record QKHF01000151.1, read on the forward strand.
CGGATCGAGGTCGGCACGCCGATGACCTTCAGGCCTTCTTTCTTAACGCGTTCTCCCAGCAGCTTCACGAAGACCGCCGCCGTCGAGCCGGTGCCGAGGCCCAGCTTCATGCCGGACTCGATGAAGGTCAGCGCCTCTTCGGCCGCGGCGCGCTTGGCGCGATCCTGGGGCGACGGCTCTCGCGACATGGCAGGGTCCTTTTATCGAGCGGGGAAAGCTGCACTCGTCCTACACCGCGCGCAAAGCGAGGTCACGGCCGAAATCTGGCGCGGGCGGGCCCGATCGGGGTTATAGATGGGTCAAGAATAAGCGAGATCGCACGCAGGGAGGACGCCGGATGTTTCTGAGCGTGTTCGACATTTTCAAGATCGGCGTCGGCCCGTCCAGTTCGCACACGATGGGTCCGATGACCGCCGCCGCGCAGTTTCTGGAAACGCTGCGCGGCGGGCAGGACCGCATCCCCGGCTCCGGACCGCCCGCTCACATCGTCTGCCGCCTCCATGGCTCGCTCGCCTTCACCGGCAAGGGCCACGCCACCGACCGCGCCGTCGCGCTTGGGCTGCTGGGCCAAACGCCCCAGTCGCTGGACCCGGATGAGGCCGACGGACTGCTGGCGGAACTGGCCGCCGAGAAGCGGATCGCGCCTGCGGGTCTTCCCGCGATGGCCTTCGACCCCGACGCGGACATCGTGTTCGACTACGGCCCGCCCCTGCCGCGCCACGCCAACGGCATGGTGCTGGAGGCGTTCGACGCCGCGGGGCACCTGGTCCTGACCGAGACCTACTACTCCACCGGCGGCGGCTTCATCCTGACGGAGAAGGAGATGGCGGCGCAGGAGACAGGACCGGCGGCGCTCAGCGCGGCCAAGGTCGAGGCTGGGCATCCCTACCCGTTCGGCTCAGCGGCCGAGATGCTGGCGATGGGCGCAACTTCGGGCCGCTCAATCGCCGAGATGAAGCGCGCCAACGAACTGACCGCGGTCAGCGCCCACGCTTTGCGCGAGGGGCTGGACCGCGTCTGGGACGTGATGGACAGCTGTATCGAGCGAGGGCTGCGGTCCGAGGGCGAGCTTCCAGGCGGCCTGCACGTCCGGCGCCGCGCCAAGGCGATCCGCGCGCAGCTTGAGGCGGAGCGCGGCCTGAACATCGCCCAGCCGCACGTTGCGAACGATTGGCTCAGCGTCTACGCCATGGCCGTGAATGAGGAGAACGCCGCCGGCGGGCGCGTCGTCACCGCCCCGACGAACGGCGCCGCCGGTGTCGTCCCGGCGGTCGGCCGCTACTATCTCGACCACTGCGTCGGCGCGCAGCCCGGCAAGCTGCACGACTATCTGCTGACCGCCGCTGCGATCGGCGGACTGATCAAGCACAACGCCTCCATCTCGGGCGCCGAATGCGGCTGTCAGGCCGAGGTCGGATCGGCCGCCGCGATGGCCGCAGCGGGCCTATGTGCAGTTCTCGGCGGGACCAACGAGCAGGTGGAGAACGCCGCCGAGATTGCGTTGGAGCATCACCTCGGCATGACCTGCGATCCAGCGAAGGGACTGGTGCAAGTACCGTGTATCGAGCGCAATGGGCTAGGCGCGATCAAGGCGGTCTCGGCCGCCTCGCTGGCGCTCCGCGGCGACGGCAGCCATTTCATGCCGCTCGACAACTGCATCGAGGCGATGCGCCAGACCGGCCGCGACATGGACGAAAAATACAAGGAGACCAGCCAGGGCGGGCTGGCGGTCAACCTGCCGGAATGCTGAGCGCGCTGTCGACGACGGCGCCCAGAAAGCGCTTCTCGACCATGATCGCCGCGCCCGCGCGGTCAAACTCCACCATGACCTCGGCCCCGATCGCGCGATTCGACGTGCCGATGCGCGTCCCCATCGACAGCTCCAGCCGTTCCAGCGGCCATTCCAGCCCCGCAGAGGCCATCGCCGTCACCGGGCGCAGCGGCGCGATGGAGACGCGCGCCCCCGGCGCGAGCGTCGCCCGCCAGATGCGCGGGGCGAGGAAGATCACCTCCTCCTCGGCGATCAGCGCCGCCCGGCTTTCCGAGCGCCGCATCAGCACATGCAGCGCCGCCAGCGTGTGATCGAAGCGCCGACCGGTGAACCCGACGCCCAGATAGAACGGCGCGCTTGTGGCGTAGAGGCATTTCTCGAAATCGGTCGTGTGCTGCTCATCAAGGTGCAGGATTCGAGCGCCCGCCTCACGATGGCTGTGCAGCGCCTCGACCGAATCCATGTCCCCGATCACCGCGTCCGCCCGCGCGCCCCAAGCGCCCAGCGCGTTCGCTCCGCCATCCGCGGCGACCACATGCGGCGCGAAGACGCGCGCGGCCTCGAAATCCGCGCGATCCGCCGCGCCACCGCCCACAAGGGTCACAGGTCCGGGAAATTCGATCACGTCGCTCATGCGCCTAGCTGCCGTCCACAGCGATCAAAGGTCAAGCGGCGCGCTTGCCGGCCGCTCGGGTTTCGGTAAGTTTCATACTTGAAGGCGATCAGCGCCGTCACGAGGAGCCGAAGATGACCCGAACCACGCGGCCAACCCGCGCCGCTCCCAATATATGGGGTCTTTCGTGATGGCGGACACGCTCGCCGCCGAACAGCTTGTCGCCCTGACGCTCGGGCTGCTGGCGACTGGCGCGGCGGCGGGGATTCTGGCCGGGCTTCTTGGCGTCGGCGGCGGCATCGTCATCGTG
>QKHF01000281.1 GCA_003250135.1 Paracoccaceae bacterium
GACCAGCGCCGCGGCCCGCGCCGGCGCCTGGCCGCCGCCGAACAGCGTGGCGACCGGCGCACCCCCGTCCGAGATGATGTAGTCGCGCAGGATGCGGCCCACGGGTTCATCCCGCCCCGCCCGCGCGACCACCGCCCAATCGAACAGCGAAAACCGGCCGAAGGCGCGGGTCCGTGCAGGAATAGCGTCCAAGGGCAATTCTGCGATATCGAGCAACGCGTTCAGAAGCTCCGAGCGCTGCGGCGCCGATGCGCCAGCCGATCCGCGCCCGCTCATCGCCAGTCGAACCCAAGCGCGCCCATCGACGTCTCGATGCGCGCCGCGCCCCAGACCTTCACAGGCCCCGCGACGCCGGATGCGTCGACCGTGACCCCTTCGCCCGGCCCCAAACGCGCGCTCGAGCCATCTGCGGCCGAGACGTTGACCGATCCCTCTCTCACGAATACGGCCGCGCCGCCCTTGGGCGAGGCTTCGACCAGCGTGCGCGCCGCGCCGACCGCGGCGGTCGCCACAGGCGTACGCACCGTCAGGCTCTCTCGTATCCGGCGCGGACTAAGCACCCCCAGAACGCCGCGAATTAGTTGCGCCACACGGCCCTGGTCTCTGTCGGCGACAGACTCGAGATTGATCTCCGTGGCGAGGCCGACCGTCAGGACCAACCCGTCCGAGCAGGCGATTTTCGCGCGCGTGTCGTCGCCGGTGACGACGATTGCGTCGCGCGGGATATTCGCCCCGGGCTCCAGTTCGCGCCATCGCCCCTTCGCCCAAAGGCGGGCGTCTGCGCCATCGACGGCTTCGACGTCGCAGGAGACGGTCTCCGCCGAATAAGCGGCGCAAGGAATCGTCATAAGGGCGATCGCGCAGCACGGAGCGCGTAACCGACTGAGGAACCGCATGGGGGACGCTCCTTCTCCGGATGGTGTCGGACGGCTGCGCGTCGCCCGTCCAGCAGAGTCTGTAGTCCCTTTATACACTCATGGCGGCCATGGCGAAGCTACGCCGGTTGTCCCACACGCCTCGATCACACGCGACCCGGATTTTTAGTAAGTTTTCACGTATAATTACTATTGGTCCTGGCGCCGGAATTAAAACGTAAGCAACGCCAGTCATGGACCCTGCGCTCGACGCTAGGGCTATTCATTTCGGAGATCGTGCGATGCGGATTGAAAACAAGCGAAGCCTTCAAAATCGACTGGTGAGTGGCGCATGCGCGGCCATCCTGTCGGTAGCGCTGACAGGCTGCGCCGCCGATTACGAGCAACTGTCCTCAGCGGAAGACGCGTCCTCCTGCGCCGCCTGGCTGACCGGAAATGCGCCTCTCGAGGCGCCTCCCCGCGTGGCCATTGTCGACGAGCCGATCATCGTGTCCGCGCAGCACACTGATGGCGCGGCGTATGCGTCCCTGAACCTCGTGAAAGTGCGGCGCGGAACCGCCGAGCAGACCGCTTCGCGAATCGTTCACGAGATGGCGCATTTATATGGCGCCACGGAGAGCGAGGCTGACTTCGCCGAGCGAAACGCGTGGCGCTGCGCGCTCGGCTGAACACGGCGAATCCACCTCGTCAGACGAGACTTGCCTTTCACCACCTCAGGCAGTATAATTGCACTTAAATCAACCATAGGGCGATAAGGGCGTATGTGTTCGCGGCTGATGCTGTTTTACGCCGCCGGTGCGCTCGCATTCTCCGTCTTTGCGATTTCCGGACTGGCGAACGCTCCGCTTTGGACGACCGGGCCGGTCCGGCCATTTGAGGCCACGGCCTTCGACCGTGCGCGGCATGAGCTGTCGCTCGCCGAAGAGGCGCTGCGGGGCGCGGCCTTGGCGAAAAACGCCAAAGTTCGCACCGCCTACGCCGAAGAGGCCCTGGCCCGTGCCGACGAAAGCCTCGCGCTGCGCCCTATCAATCCCCATGCCTGGCATGCGCGCGCGCTAGCGAACGAAGCTTTGGGACACGGCGAATTCGCGCTCGCCGATTACCGCACATCCGTCCTCAACGGTCCCTTCGAGCAGACGCTCGCCATATCGCGGCTCGATTTCGCCCTGCGCAACTGGGCGGCGCTTTCGGCTGAGGAGCGCGATGATACGCGTGCGCAACTGAGTTCGATATGGCCGCGCCATCGCGCTGACCTGCGGGGCCTTTCACGGCGATCCGCGATCCACGCCGCCGTCGTTCGCTCCACGCTCTCTGACCCAAGCCTCTAGCGCTCGGTTCCTTCGAAGTCCGGCTCTGGGCGATGGCCAGGCCGAGAATGACGGCGTAAGCCGACGCGATCGCCGGCATCTGCAGAGAGAAATCGACAGTGGCGTGCGCCGCCGCCAGGACGCTGACGGACGCCCCGATTATCGGGAAGGCGCGGTTCTTTCGCCGCCGGAACACGCCCTGAACGCGCGCGAG
>QKHF01000106.1 GCA_003250135.1 Paracoccaceae bacterium
GACAACCATGTCGGCGCGCTGGACCGGTTGCGGGGCCATCTGGCCGAGCCACGCAGCGCCGTGGAGTGCCTGGCGACCCTCTTCAAGCGCGAGGTGCGCGGCGACGAGTTCGGCCTAGCCGCGGCCGAGGCGGTCGCCCATCTCAACCATCTGCGCGCGCGGCGCGAAGTGGCCCGCCAGATGGACGCAGGCGGGGTCTGGCGTTGGCGGCGGCGTTAGGCGAATCCGGCGCGCGCCGCCTCCGTTGCGCAAAAATTTCGAAAATCATCTAAATATCAATTGGATAGGTGGGTTTTTTGGTGGGGCGATCCGCCTGTTCCAACTCCCGCGCAAGATCATTATAGTGCGCCCGCAGCATTCAACGCGCAGCGACGCAAATCGCCGAGGGAACACGCAAATGGCCGAGTACAAGATCGGGACCATGGACATCACCGAGCAGAAGAAGACCTACAAGGGCTTCATCGACTGGACGGTGCGCGCGATCATCGTTTGCATCCTGATTGTCGTGTTCCTGGCGCTTTACGTCGCCTGATCGCCGTCTATGACGGCGCCGCCTGAAGGCGCGGCGTCCGACGAAAACGACACGGCGATGGAGTGACCATGTCCTCTCGCATCTATGGCGGCGACGCGGCGGACGCCCAGCGCGCGACGCGTTTGAGCCCCGAGGCGATCCGCGCCCGCAAGGGCGGAGAGCCGGTGGTCTGCCTGACCGCCTACACCGCGCCGCGCGCCCGGATCATGGACCCGCATGTCGACCTGATCCTGATCGGCGACAGCGTGGCGATGACGCTTTACGGGATGAAGAGCACGGTCGGCATCTCGCTGGACGCGATGATCCTGCACGGCCGCGCGGTGGCGGGCGCGGCCAGCCACGCCTGCGTGGTGCTGGACCTGCCCGCCGGAACCTATGAGGACAGCCCGGAGCAAGCCGTCGCCAGCGCCCGTCGCGCGATGGAGGAGGCCGGGGTCGATGCGGTCAAGCTTGAGGGCGGCGTCGACATGGCCCCGCAGATCAAGGCGATCGTGGACGCCGGAATTCCGGTGATGGCGCATGTGGGCCTGTTGCCGCAATCGGTGGAGAAACTGGGCGGCTACAAGGTGCAGGGCAAGTCCGACGAGGGCGCAGCGCAGCTGGTCGAGGACGCGAAAGCGGTCGAGGCGGCCGGCGCGTTCTGCGTGGTCGTCGAGGCGACCGTCGAATCCGTCGCAGTCCAGATCACCCATGCGGTCGGCATCCCCACCATCGGCATCGGGGCCAGCGCCGAATGCGATGGGCAGGTTCTGGTCTCGGACGACATGCTGGGTCTGCACGGCAACAACGTGCCGAAATTCGTCAAGCTCTACGCAGATCTTGAAGGCGTGATCGGAGAGGCCGTGGCGGCTTACGCGAAAGAGGTGCGCGCGCGCGCCTTCCCGACTGCGGCGCAGACCTACGCCCGCAAGCCCGGAGCGAAGCATTGAGCGCCCGCGTCGTCCGCACCGTCGCGGATCTCCGCACTCAGGTTTCCTCGTGGCGGGAAGAGGGGCTGAAGACGGCCTATGTGCCGACGATGGGCTCGCTGCATGAAGGGCATCTGTCGTTGGTGCGGCTGGGGCTGGAGAAGGCCGACCGCGCCGCGCTCTCGATCTTCGTCAACCCGACCCAGTTCGCGCCGCACGAGGATTTCGACGCCTATCCGCGGGCGGAGGCGGCCGATGTGCGCGCCGCGGCGAGCGCCGGGGCGGAGCTGATTTTCGCGCCGAATGCTTCCGAGATGTATGCGGAAGGCTTCGCCACCTCGTTCGAGATGAAAGGTCCGGCCGAGGGGCTGGAGACGGATTTCCGCCCGCATTTCTTCGGCGGGGTCGCGCTGGTGGTCGCCAAGCTGCTGATTCAGGCGGGGACCGATTACGCCATCTTCGGCGAGAAGGACTATCAGCAGCTTTGCGTCGTCAAGCGCCTGGTCAAGGACCTCGACATCCCGACCGAGATCGTCGGCGGGCCGATCGTGCGGGACGAAGAAGGGCTCGCGCTGTCCTCGCGCAACGCCTATCTCAGCCCCGAGGAGTTGGCGGTGGCCCGCACGCTGAACAAGACCCTGTTCACCGCGGCCGCCGATATCGCCGCCGAGCCGGCCCGCGCCGAGGTGCGGCTGGGCGAGGGCCGGGCGGAGATCATCCGGAACGGGTTCAACAGCCTCGATTATCTGGAGCTGCGGCAGGCCGGGACGCTGGCCCCGTTCACGCCGGGCATGAAAGAAGGCCGCCTGCTGGTCGCCGCCACGATCGGGCGCACCCGTCTGATCGACAACGTGGCGGTGGAGGTCGGCTGAGGGCCGCTCGGCCCCGGTGTTGATTCAATGAAACCCCGCTTGATGACCCGTTACACCCCGCCCGAGGGGCCG
>QKHF01000113.1 GCA_003250135.1 Paracoccaceae bacterium
CGAAGTCATCGATGATGAACAGGCCGTTCATGGCCTTCAACTGCAGCGGCGCTTCGTAGAACTTGGCGATCGGATTGTGGATCAGGTCCAGCATCTCAAGCGACAACTCGCCGCCGACCATGACGACGGGCCGCAAGCACTCCACCCAGCGGGCGTCGTTCTTGCGCGTTATCCGCAACGGCGAATTGGTGTGATCTTCCACATCGGACGGATTGACCGGCCGATGCACTGCGCCGTCATAGATCGAGATGATCTGTCCAGCGACCTCCACCGCGTGCGGGATGTAGATATGGTGCTTGTAAGCCTTCATCAGCGCGGTGGCGATTGAGGACTTGCCGTTGCCCGGAGGGCCGTAGAGCAGCATCGACCGGGCTGAGTTCACCGCCGGCCCCAGCCGCCCGAGCATCTCCTCGGCCACGACCAGTTTCGAGAAGGCGTGCTCCAGCGTCGGGCGGGTGATGTTCTCATGCGCAATGGATTGCGCGCGGATTTGCGCGGAAAGCTGATCCAACGTCACTGGCGCAGCGCCCGCGTACTGGTTCTGCGATAGCGCCTCCAGCGCCCATTCCCGGCCCTTGTTCATCAGGCCGTAGCGCATCTCCGCGTTGAGCGCCGCCGAAGTCGAGCCGAGCGGCTCAACCAGGTTGAGCGCGCGGGCTTCTTCAAGGATCTCCTCGACCACGGCGCCGCCCAGCTTGATCACGCCGGAGATCTTGGCGATCGTATCGACGCCCTCCAGATACATGATCTTCATGGTGAGGTTGAGGAGGAGACGAGGATCCAATCCTGTCTCGGCGATCGTGTGCGGGCTTTTCGGAGCCTCGAACGGGCGATCAGCATCGCCGGTGAACCCGACTCCGGTCTCAAATTTACCCATGACGCAACCTCACTAAGGGGCAAAACACGCGCTTCGCGCGCAGTATGCGCGATATCTTTGGAAAAATGAAGGTTTTGAACGCCGCGCCGCCGCATTTGTGGCGAAGCGTTGGACGCATCAGCGGATCAGTCGCACCAGGATGTACAGCGCCAGCGCCCCCGCCATCGCGTAAGCGTAGGGAAAATGTTTGCGGGACGACCAGACCTGCCACTCCGCCGCCGCGCCCAGCGGCAAAGACGCCGCCCGGGGCGCCATGAGGCGAATGACGAGCAGTCCCGCCAATCCACATACGGACAGTATGATCAGCACCATCAGCGCGTCGCCGGCCGGGATGAACAGAGCGATCACGGGCAACAACTTGGCGTCGCCCCCGCCCATCGCACGCGCCGAGAAGAGGACGAAGCAGACCGCGAATACGATCAGCCCCCCCAGAAGCCTGTCGGGAATCTCAGACAAGGGCAGAAAGACCATGCAGGTCAACGCGAACACCACAAGCCCGACTATGGGCAGGGCGTTCGGGATCCTGAATTCTTTGAGATCCGTCCAAGTGGCCAGGAAAACCACCGGCGCGATGCAGAACAGTAGTGCGGTCGCGCCACTCTCTGGTCCGGTCAATCCAATCATGGCGCCGTTAAATTCCAGCGGACTCGAGCGCTCTGAGCTTCTCCGCCGCTTGCGCATAGTAGAGCGGATGAACCTCAACCGCATCCGCCAGCAAGCCTTTCGCCACATCCACGTCGCCCCGCCGCAGCGCGATCAGAGCGAGGTTATGCAACAGGAGCGCTTTCTCCGTCTCGCTGACCGAGATTGGCGGCAAGCGATAGTCGCCCGCCAGTCCGCGCGCGATGACGAGATTATTCTTGGCGTCGAACAGGCTTGGCGCGAGATAGACAACCTGTTCGAAGGTCGAGATCGCACCGGGCAGATCACCCCGCGACATCTGGCTGACGCCCCAGTTGTTCAACGCGACAGCCGGCTGAGCCGACAACTCCAGCGCCCGGCCATAGGCGGCGTCCGCCAGAATCCAGTCGCTCTGCTGGTCGTGGAACATGCCCTTCAGGATGTAGAGCCGCGCAGACTCGTAATTCGAGTCGACGCCAGAGAGCGCCCTGTTCGCATCGTCCCAACGCTCCAGCTTGGTCAGGGTGAAGGCGTACTCCACCCTGTCGTCGTTCGAGAGCGCCGAAGCTTCTTCAAGCTGGGCGAACACCGTGGCCGCATCGTGATACCGGTGCGCCCTCGATAGCGAGATCGCGAAACCGCGTTTGAAATCGACGCGTTCCGGATCTCGATTCATCGCCTCGCGGAAATACGCCACCGACGATTCCGGATCGCCAACCGTCAGCATCAGATCATTGAGGTTCGCCTCGTCGATGATGTTGATCGGGTCGACGGTCCGGCGCTCCTCCGTCGTCTTCATCTCCTGACATCCAGCCAGAGCGAAGACGACGACGGCGCCGAGCGCTAGAGCTTTTCGCATTAAGCGTTTCCTAACAGCGTTTC
>QKHF01000283.1 GCA_003250135.1 Paracoccaceae bacterium
GTGATCCTGTTCATCGACGAGATGCACACGCTCGTGGGCGCCGGCAAGGCGGACGGGGCGATGGACGCCTCGAACCTGTTGAAGCCTGCTTTGGCGCGCGGCGAGTTGCACTGCGTCGGCGCCACCACGCTCGACGAGTACCGCAAGCATGTGGAGAAGGACGCGGCGCTCGCCCGGCGCTTCCAGCCCGTCTTCATCTCCGAGCCGACGGTCGAGGACGCGATCTCGATCCTGCGCGGTCTGAAGGAGAAGTATGAGGTTCACCACGGCGTGCGCATCACCGATTCCGCGCTGGTGGCGGCCGCGACCCTTTCCGAGCGCTACATCACCGACCGCTTCCTGCCGGACAAGGCCATCGACCTGATGGATGAGGCCGCCAGCCGCCTGCGCATGGAGGTGGACTCCAAGCCCGAGGAACTGGACGCGCTCGACCGCGACATCCTGCAGAAGGAGATCGAAGCCGAGGCGCTGAAGAAGGAGACCGACAAGGCCTCCAAGGACCGGCTGGAGCGGCTGGAAGGCGAGCTTGCGGACCTGAAGCAGAAGTCCGCCGAGCTGACCGCCCGCTGGCAGGCCGAACGCGACAAGCTCGCTGGCGCCAGCGCGCTGAAGGAGCAGCTGGACCACGCCCGGATTGAGCTGGAGAACGCCAAGCGCAAGGGTGACCTCGCCAGGGCCGGGCAGCTCTCCTACGGCGTCATCCCGGAGCTGGAGAAGAAGCTTGCCGAGGCCGAGGGCGAGGAGGCCGACGTGATGGTCGAGGAGGCCGTCACCCCGGCGCATGTCGCCGCGGTCGTTTCGCGCTGGACCGGCGTGCCAGTCGACAAGATGCTGGAGGGCGAGCGCGAGAAGCTTCTGCGCATGGAGGACGAGCTTGGCCATCGCGTGATCGGCCAAAAGCAGGCGGTCACCGCCGTCTCCAACGCCGTGCGCCGCGCCCGCGCCGGGCTGCAGGACCCGAACCGGCCCTTGGGCTCGTTCCTGTTCCTGGGCCCCACCGGCGTCGGCAAGACCGAGCTGACCAAGGCGCTGGCCGAGTTCCTGTTCGACGACGATCAGGCCATGGTCCGCATCGACATGTCCGAGTTCATGGAGAAGCACGCCGTCGCCCGGCTGATCGGCGCCCCTCCGGGCTATGTCGGCTATGACGAGGGCGGGGTGCTGACCGAGGCCGTGCGCCGCCGACCCTATCAGATCGTGCTGTTCGACGAGGTCGAGAAGGCGCATCACGACGTCTTCAACGTGCTCCTGCAGGTGCTCGACGAAGGCCGCCTGACGGACGGGCAGGGTCGAACCGTGGACTTCAAGAACACGCTGATCATCCTGACCTCGAACCTCGGGTCGGAATTCCTGTCGAACCTGCCTGAAAGCGCCTCGGCCAATCAGGCCCGAGAGCAGGTGATGGGCGCCGTGCGCGCGCATTTCCGGCCCGAGTTCCTGAACCGTTTGGACGAGATCGTCCTCTTCGACCGGCTCAGCCGCGCCGATATGGACGGCATCGTCGAGATACAGCTTGGAATTCTGGAGCGGCGTCTGGCCGACCGGAAGATCGGGCTGTCGCTGGACGAGGCCGCCAAGACCTGGCTGGCCGACAAGGGCTATGACCCGGTCTATGGCGCCCGGCCTCTGAAGCGGGTGATCCAGAAGGCGCTGCAGGACCCGCTGGCCGAACTGCTGCTGTCCGGCGAATTGGCGGATGGGGCGACCGTGCCCGTCACCGCCGAGGAGGGCGGGCTGAAGGTCGGCGACCGCATGGCCGGGAACGCGCCTCACGGCGTGTCGGCTCCTCGATCCGGCGATGCGGGCGAGGACGGACGGGTCGTGCACTAACTGCGCGCCTGTGAGCGGCGAACGAAAAAGGGGCGGCCAACTGGGCCGCCCCTTTCTCATGCTCTCATGCGGGTGTGGCTGCTAGTTTAGCTCCGCTGAGGCGACATTCGTGTCCGTGTCGCGCGCCGTGGCGACCTTGGTCTCGACCCGAGCCATTTCGGCCTTGAAGCGCTTGAACTCGCCGCCGTCGATCCGCGGCGCGCCGAAATCGCCCAGCTTCAGCGGGTTCACCTGGTGGCCTTGGCGGAACACCTCGAAATGCAGGTGTGGGCCGGTCGAGCGGCCGGAGGTTCCGACATAGCCGATGGTCTGACCCTGGGTGACGCGAGAGCCCTTCTTCAGCCCGTTCCGGAAGGCGCGCATATGCGCGTAGGCGGTTTTATAGACGCCGTTGTGGCGGATGCGGATATACCGGCCATAGCCGCCCTTCCAGCCGAGTTCCTCGATCACGCCATCGCCTGCTGCGTAGATCGGCGTGCCGGAGCCCGCGCCGAAGTCGATGCCCTTGTGCATCTTGGTGTAGCCGAGGATCGGGTGCCGGCGCTT
>QKHF01000263.1 GCA_003250135.1 Paracoccaceae bacterium
GGGCTTCACCGAAACCGGGATTGAGGACGGGCTGTGCGTCGCCTTCGCCTGGCAGAGCCGCCCGCGCCCGCTGGCCAGCCTGATCGGCGCGGCGCGCAATCATTTTTCCGCCGCCTATGAGCGCGCGCCCGCCGCCGCCGACGCCTTGCTGAGCGTGATCCGCACGCTGCGCGCGGCGCGGCCGGACGCCGAAATTGACCTCTTTTGCCACTCGCTGGGCGCGCGGGTCGTCCTTTCGGCGCTAAAGCGCGCGGCCGCGTCGGGCGAGGCGGACGCGCTCGGCCGGGTGATTCTGCTGGGCGGCGCGGAATACGCCGGCGAGGCGCGCGCCGCCATGGCGTCGCTGGACCATCGCCCTGGCCCCTCGCGGACTCAGGTATTCAACATCATTTCGCGCGAAAATGACCTCTATGACGCGCTGTTCGAGATATTCGCCCCCCGCGCCGGAGCGGGTATGCGGCCAAAGGGCGGCGCGCTGGGCCGCAACGGGCTGGGCGAGAGGCGGGAGGACTGGATCGACCTGCAGCTCGATCACCCGGAATTCGGGCGCTTCCTGGCGGAGCGCGGCGCGCGGCTGGCGAGCGGACGCCGGGCCGCCTGCCACTGGTCCTTCTACACAAGGCCAGGCGCGATGCGCTTCTATCGCCGCATCCTGCGCTGTCGGGAGGATTGGTCGATAGAGGCCCTCCGCGCCGCTCGGGCGCCGGAGGCGATCGAGCCACGCTGGACCTCTCTGCGCGTCGTTCCCTCGACCCTGCTGGGTTTCTTCCCCAAGCCGAAGATCTCGGCGCGACCACGCCATGCGGCGCAACCGCTCGATTCGCGCTCGCCGGAGACCAATGAGCCTCTGGTCAGCGGCGCATTTGCCTGAACGCCTCGGATGCGCCCCACCCGGCCAACAACGCCACGAGAATCGAAAGTATGCCGTAAATCAGCGGCTGGTCCTGCGCGGCCGTGTAGATCAGCCGCTCGAGCCCGGTTTTCCTGACGGCGATCACGGTCGAATACACATCCCGCACCCGCCCGCCGCGCACCAGAAACACCCGCGCGGAGTAATCACCCTCGACGATGTTGGCCGGCAGTTCGAACTGGGTGGAAAAAAGCGTCGGGCCCCGCAAGCGCACGTGCCCGGCGGACTCGTCGTAGAGGCCCTTGCGTTCGCGAAGCCGGATCACGGCGCGGCGAAATTCATCAACGTCGACGCCGGCGAACGCTGCGATGCCCGCGAAGGAGACCGCCTTGTCGATGCTGATCTTGTGGTTCGTGTCGTCGACGGGCCGCAATATCTCCTCCAGCGGACCGGTGGCCGCGACCGCGTAGAATGTCGGCGCCGAGGAGATGACGAGAGATTCCGCATTCGCCCAGATAATGCCGATCCGGTCCTTCTTGCGCACCGTGACAGGCTTGGACGGCCCGGTGATCGAGACGATCACGTCGGCCGCAGGTTCGCCCTGCTGCGGAAACCAGTCGCGCTCAATGGCGCCGTAGACGAAGATCTTGGAGCCCTCGAAGGTCGCTGTGATGGCGACGTCCGTCTGGCTGAGGCCCGAGACGATGCGCTCTCGCTCGGGATCGTCGTAGGGGGCCGGTGCCGACGCATCCTGCGCCGTGGCGTCGCTCGTCGACGCGCTGAGCAGCAGGGCGGCGACCGCGCCTATGGCCCTCGACATGATCAATGCCCGGCGCTCCCGATCGAAAAAAGCTCGGCCGGTTTGACGACCAGATCGAACGCCAGCTTTCCGCAGACGACCAGCACCATCGCGGCGAGTAGCACGCGCATCTGCTCCGCCTTCAGCTTGGCGCCGATTCCGACCCCGATCTGCGCCCCGACCACGCCGCCGATCAGCAGAAGAAGCGCCAGAATGGCGTCGACCGTGTGGTTCGTGGTGGCGTGCAGCAGCGTCGTCAGCCCGGTGACGAACATGATCTGGAACAGCGAGGTGCCGACCACCACGTTGGTCGGCATGCCCAGAAGATAGATCATCGCCGGGATCATGATGAAGCCGCCGCCGACGCCCATGATCGCCGCCAAAAGGCCAACCGCCGCCCCGATCACGAAGGGAGGAATGGCCGAGATGTAGAGCTTGGACTGCCGAAACCGCATTTTCAGCGGCAGCCTGTGGATCCAGTTGTGACCGTGCTTGGGCGAAGTTTTTACGCCGCGCCGGTTTTTTCGCAGCGCGACAATGCTCTCGAAGAACATCATTCCGCCGATCGAGCCCAGAAAGATCACGTAACAGAGCGAGACCAGAAGCTCGACCTGGCCGATGGATCGCAGAAACGCGAACAGCTGCACGCCGAAGATCGAGCCGACCACGCCGCCGACGAGCAACACCAGCCCCATCTTGAAATCGACCGTCTTGCGCCGCCAATGGGCCAGCACGCCGGACAGAGAGGAGGCGACGATCTGGTTGGACTGCGTCGCCACCGCGACCGCCGGCGGAATGCCGATGAATATCAGCAGGGGGGTCAGCAGGAAGCCGCCGCCGACGCCAAACATGCCGGAGAGCACCCCGATGCCGCCGCCCAACCCCAACAGAAGGAAGGCGTTTACAGAGACTTCGGCGATGGGAAGGTAGATCTGCATGGCGGCTCCAGCTCTCCAATGGTGCTATACCGCGCAACCGCGGAAATCCAGACGACCCTCCTCATATTCGCGCGACAAGAAGCGCCCGTGCCCAACTCGCCACAAACATGGCGGAAAGAGCGCGCCGCCGCTCTGGAAAAACCTGTCCGGGGGCGCTATCCCTCGCTCAGGGCGCGCCTTTCCAATGACGCGCGGCCGGACGCGCGCGACCGCCCGCCGCGCGCGATGGACGAACAGGGCGAGGACGCCAGCGACCGCATGATGACAGCGCCGCAACCCCGAGACATCTGGCCAGGCTCACGCCGGCGGGTGATGCTGTACAGCCACGATACGTTCGGGCTGGGGCATCTTCGGCGCTGCCGGACCATCGCCCACGCGCTGGCCGCCAGCGATCCTGAGATGTCGGTGCTGATCCTCACCGGGTCGCCCGTCGCGGGCCGGTTCGATTTCGCCTCCCACGTGGATCATGTGCGCCTGCCGGGCGTGGTGAAGCTGCCCAACGGCGAATACGCGTCGCACAACCTCGGCATCCATATCGAGGAGACGGTGCGCCTGAGGACGGCGCTGATCGCCTCGGCCGACGCCGCCTTCCAGCCCGACATGATCATCGTCGACAAGGAGGCCGCCGGATTCCGGGGCGAGTTGCTGCCGACGCTGGAGGCCGCCAAACGGCGCGGCGCGACCCTGGTGCTGGGCCTGCGCGACGTCCTGGACGACCCCGAAGCGCTGGCGGCCGAGTGGGCGCGCAAGGGCGCGATGCGGACCATCGAGCAGTTCTTCGATGAAATCTGGGTCTATGGCGTGCCGCAGATTTGCGAGCCGCTGAGCGGCCTCGGCGCGCCGCAAAAGGTGCTGAACCGGGTCAACTACACCGGCTATCTTCGCCGCGAGACGCCCGATCACTCGCCCGAGATCGGCCTGACCCCGCCGCATGAGCCCTATGTGCTGGTCACCACGGGCGGCGGCGGCGACGGCGCGGCGCTGATCGACTGGGTGCTCTCGGCCTATGAACACGATGCGGAGATCCCGCTTCACGCGGTGATTCTGTACGGCCCCTTCATGGCGGCCGAGAAGCGGGCCGAGTTCGAACGCCGGGCCGAGGCGCTGGCCGGCCGGGTGACCACGGCGAGCTTCGATTCGCGGGTGGAGCGCCTGCTGGCAGAGTCGGTCGGCGCGGTGGCCATGGGCGGCTACAACACGTTTTGCGAGATCCTGTCGATGGACAAGCCGGCGGTGATCGCGCCCCGCGTCGCGCCAAGGCGCGAACAGCTGATCCGGGCGGCGGCGGCCGAGCGGCTGGGCCTGGCGCGCATGCTGCACCGGCCCCGCGACGGTGAGGAGCCCGAGGTGATGGCGCGCGCGATCCGCGGCCTCGCCACGCAGAAGCCGCCCTCGGCGATGGGTGTCGCGGGGCTCCTGAGCGGGCTGGACACCATCGTCGGGCGCGCCGCCGCGCGGTTCCATTCCCGCGCCAAACGGTGACGCCGAATCTCACGCGGCTGACCGATAAGACGGCCGCCGCGCCGCCGCTCGCCATCGTGGTCAAGGGCTATCCCCGCCTCTCCGAGACCTTCATCGCGCAGGAGTTCGCCGAACTGGAGAAGCGCGGATTCCGGTTCGAGATCTGGTCCCTGCGCGCGCCCTATGACCCGAAGTTTCACCCGATCCATGACGAGATCAAAGCCCGGCCACGCTATCTGCCGGAATACCTGTGGAACGCGCCGCTGAGGGTGGCTTGCAGCCTTGTCCATTGCCTGCGTCTGCCGGGTTTCGGAGCCGCCCTGAAGATCTGGCTGCGCGATCTTCGCCGCGACCTGACCCCGAACCGCATCCGCCGCTTCGGTCAGGCCTGCGTTCTGGCGCGGGAGCTGCCCGCGGAGACGCGGTTTCTCTACGTCCATTTCCTGCACACCCCGGCCTCGGTCGCGCGCTATGCGGCGATCATGCGCGGGCTCGGCTGGGGCTTCTCCGCCCACGCCAAGGACATCTGGACTACGCCCGACTGGGAGAAGCGCGAGAAGATCGCCGACGCCGCGTTCGGCGCGACCTGCACCGCTTCGGGCGCGGCGCATTTGCGCGGGTTGGCCGACGATTCCGCCAAGATCGACCTCGCCTATCACGGGCTGGACCTGAGCCAGTTCCCGTCCCCGCCCGACCGCGCGGACCGCGAAGAGTCTGCGATCCTCCTGTCCGTCGGGCGGCTGGTGGAGAAGAAGGGCTATGATGATCTGCTGGAGGCTTTGGCTGGGCTCCCCGCCGGTCTCGACTGGCGCTTCGTCCATATCGGCGGCGGCGAGCTTTCGAAGCAGATGAAGGCGAAGGCCGACGCGCTGGGACTGTCCGACCGGATCGAGTGGCGCGGCAAGCGCGACCGCGAAGAGGTGATCGCCGCGATGCGCGAGGCGGACCTGTTCGTGCTGCCCGCCAAGATCGCCGCCTCGG
Organism: Paracoccaceae bacterium; assembly: GCA_003250135.1. Taxonomy (GTDB): domain Bacteria; phylum Pseudomonadota; class Alphaproteobacteria; order Rhodobacterales; family Rhodobacteraceae; genus SZUA-547. Next base: position 5,030 of record QKHF01000263.1, read on the forward strand.
GCGACCGCGACGGGCTGCCCAACGTGCTGATGGAGGCGGCGAGCCAGGACTTGCCGATCCTTTCCACCGCGATCTCAGCCATCCCCGAATTCGTGCGCGACGGCGTCGACGGGCGTCTGGTTCCGCCAGGCGCGCCGGACAGGCTGGCCGCGGCGATCACGCAGGCGCTCTCCGACCCCGACGCATCGACGAAGATGGCGCGCTCCGCCCGCGCCCGGCTGTCAGCGGAGTTCGGCGTCGATGCGGGCATCGACCTGCTGGCGGCGCGACTGCGCGCAGGACTGGGAGACGCCGCCCCATGACCGCGCCCTGGACCGCCTATCTCACCCCGATGAAGCCGCCCGATCATCCCAACCCCTCGGGCGACCGGCGGCTGGCGCGGGTGTTCTCCCGCGCGCTGGACCTTGCGGGGAGGCGGCCTCTGCTGGTATCGCGCCTCAGGACGCTGGACATGAAGGGCGACGCGGACCGGCAGGCCGCGATCATCGCCGAGGCGGAGGCGGAAACGACCCGTCTGATCGAAGAGCACAGGGGCGATCCACCCCGCCTGATCTTCACCTATCACTGCTACTACAAGGCGCCAGACCTGATCGGCCCGGCCTTGGCCGAAGCCTTTGGCGCGCCCTACGTCATCGCCGAAGGTTCGCGCGCGCCGGCCCGGCGCGAGGGAAGATGGGCGCGCTTCACAGCCCTCTCCGACGCCGCAATCGACCGCGCCGACGCCGTGCTCTGGATGAGCGCCCGCGACCTGCCCGCGCTGGAGGCGGAGAAGCCCGCGCGCCAGCGCCTGCGCCACGTCCCGCCCTTCGTCGCGCCCGGCGCGCCGCCGAAGCCGATGCCGGCGCCAGACCCTCTGCGGCTGGTCGTCGTCGCAATGATGCGCGACGGCGACAAACTCGCCTCCTACCGGGCGCTGGCCGACGCTCTGCCGCATCTCGACCGCGACTGGCGGCTGACGCTGGTCGGCGACGGCGAGGCGCGACCCGCGGTCGAAGCGGCGATGGCGCCCTTTGGCGACCGGGTGACGTTCCTCGGACAACTGGACGACCGCGGCGACGTGCGCGCGGCGCTGGATGGCGCCCATATCTTCGCCTGGCCCGGCGTGGGAGAGGCCTTCGGCATGGCCTATCTGGAGGCGCAGGCCGCAGGCCGCCCGGTGGTCGCCGAGAACCGCCCCGGCGTGCAGGACGTCGTCGGCCCCTCGGGCCGCCTGACCCCGCCGCGCGATCCCGCCGCCTTCGCCGCCGCCATCGAGGCGCTGGCCGCCGATCCGGTAGCGCTGGAGACCGCGGGCGCCGACGCGCGGCGCTACGTGCTCGAAAACCACGGCGTCGAGGCCACGGCCCGCAACCTCGGCGCCTTCCTGCAAGAGGTCGCGCCATGGTGAGGTCTGGAACGCCCTTGGCCCTTCTGCGCCACTTCCCCACGGACTGGAACGTGGAGCATCGCCTGCAGGGCCGCGTCGACCGGCCATTGACCGCAGGCTCGCTGGCCGAACTGGCCCGCCTCGCCCTGCCTGCGCCATGGGATGCGGCGCGCGTCATCGCCAGCCCATTGACCCGCGCCGTGCGGACCGCCGAGGCGCTGACGAGCGGCCCGGTCCCCACCGACCCCCGGTTGATCGAGCTGGAATGGGGCCAGTGGGAGGGCAAGCGCGGCGCAGACCTGCTGGCTGACCCAAACAGCGGATTTCGCCCGGTCGAGGACTGGGGTTGGGAGTGCCGCCCGCCCGGCGGCGAGAGCCCGCAGGATGCATGGGACAGGGTGCGGCCCGCTCTGGCCGAGATCGCGGCGGACGGCCGGCCCACGGTTCTGGTGATCCACCGCGGACTGATCCGGGTGATCCTGGCGAAAGCCTGGGGCTGGAATTTCGACCGTCCAGAGCCTTTCAGGATCAAGAAGGCCAAGCTCTGCCCCCAAGCTCTGCCCGGTATTGCTGGACCCGAACGGACATCCACGCGATCCCGCCCCGATCTTGCCGCTGGTCGAGCGCGGCGCATGAAGGCGCTGATCCTCTCCACCCACCTGATGGGCTCGGGCCATCTGGTGCGGGCCGCGGCGCTGGCGCGCGGCTTGAACGCCAGGGGTTGGGAGACGCTTCTGATCACTGGCGGACGCCCGATCCCGCATCTCGACCTCGGCGGTCTGGAGGTTCTTCAGCTTCCGCCCGTCGCCTCGGACGGGCTGGACTATAAGACACTGCTGGATACGGAGGGGGCACCGGTCTCGGACGCGCTGCTGGAGGCGCGGCGTTCCGCGATCCTCGCCGCCTTCGACTGGTTCCGGCCCGACGCCGTGATCACCGAGCTGTTCCCCTTCGGCCGGCGCATGTTGGCGGCCGAGTTCGAGGCCCTGATATCAGCGGCTCATGCCGCCTCGCCGCGCCCTGCGATCCTGTGCTCGGTGCGGGACGTGCCCGAGCCGCCGAAGAAGCCCGGTCGGGCCGCGGACGCAGAGGCGCGCCTCAGCCGGTTCTACGACGCCGTGCTGGTCCATGGCGAGGCGGACGGCGCGTTCGAAGCTGCGTGGCCTTGCTCAGAGCCCGTCCAAGCGATGCTCCGCCAAACCGGTTATATCGCCGATCCCCTTCCCGCCGCGACGCCGGAAGGCGCTGGCGCTGGCGAAGTGCTGGTCGCGGTCGGCGGCGGCGCGCTCGGGCGGCGGTTGCTGTCTGTCGCGTCTGAAGCGGCCACGCGGTCGCACCGGCCTTGGCGCCTGCTGGTCGGCGGTGCGGACGCAGTCGAAGCGGCGGCGCGGCTGTCCGGCCCGAACCTGATCGCCGAGCCCGCCCGGCCGGATTATCGCGAGATGCTCCAGCGCGCCGCCTGCTCGGTCAGCCTCTGCGGCTACAACACCGCGCTCGACCTGATCCAGTCGGGCGTCCCGTCGGTCGTGGTCCCGATGGAGGAGGCAGGCGAGCAGGAGCAACTGATCCGCGCCACAGCCCTCGCCCGCCGCAAGCAGGTCTCGCTGCTGCGCGAAGCCGAGGCGACGCCCGACACGCTGGCGAAAGCTGTGGAGACCGCCATCGCCGCAGGCCCTGCAGCGCCGCAGGCGGTCGAGGGCGCGGCGCGCGCCGCCGAAATCATCGCAGCGGAAGTCGCGAAACTAAGGTCTGCTCAGGAATAGGGGTCCATCGCGTCGCGCAATCCGTCGCCGAGGAAGTTGAACGCGAGCACCACCATGATCACCGGCACCAGTGGCAGGGTGATCCACGGGTAGATCGTCACCGCGGTCAGATTCAGCGCATCGTTCAGCATCAAACCCCAGCTGACCGCGGGTGGGCGCAGGCCGAGACCGAGGAACGACAGCGCCGTCTCACCGAGGATCATGCCGGGTATCGACAGCGTGGCCGAGGCCACAAGATGGCTCATGAAATTCGGCATCATGTGCGCGCCGATGATCCGCCCCGGCGAGGCGCCCATCAGCTCGGCCGCCTTGACGTAATCCTCCTCGCGCAGCGCGAGGAACTTGGACCGCACCGCGCGCGCCAGCCCCGGCCAGTCCAGAAGGCCAAGGATGATGGAGATCATGAAGAACACCGAGACCGGCCCCCAGTTCGCCGGGATCGCGGCCGACAGCGCCAGCCAGAGCGGCAGTTCCGGCAGAGAGCGCACGATCTCGATGGCGCGCATCACGAACCAGTCGACGATGCCGCCGAAATAGCCCGCCACGCCCCCCAGCACCATGCCGATGGAGAAGGAGATGGCGATGCCGATCAGCCCGACCGTCAGGCTGAGGCGCGCGCCGTGCATGATCCGGCTGTGGATGTCCCGGCCCAGCCGGTCGGCGCCCATCAGGTGCAGCGTGCCGCCCTCGGGCGGGCAGAACAGGCGCAGATTGCTCTCCAAAACACCGAACAGGTAATATTTCGGGCCGCAATTGGCGAAGATCGGGATCGGCTCGGGCTTGTCGTAATTGGTCTCGAACTTGGCCTGGAAGGTCTCCAGATCGATGGTGGATTCGATCGGATAGGTGACCGCGAAATGCCCGTCCGTGAGGAAGGATACGGTCTGCGGCGGCGCGTAGATGAAATCGGCGTCGCGCTGCGCCGGGGCGTAGGGCGCGATGAAGTCGATGAAGGGCAGCGCCAGATAGATCGCCACCAGATAAACGCCCGAGATCACCGCCAGCCGGTGGCGCAGAAAGCGCCGCCAGATCAGCACATAGGTCGGCGCATCGAGGTCGACCCGGTCAAGCGACTGCAGGTCCGCCTCGGCGTCATAGGCTTCGGGAGAGACGTAGTGATACTCCGCGTCGTCGTGATCCTGCATGCCCGCCCCCCTAGTTCCGCGTCCGGGAGCTGAACCGGATACGCGGGTCCAGAAGCGCCAGAAGGATGTCCGAGATCAACATGCCGAAAAGCGTGAGCGCAGATACGAACATCAGGATGAAGCCGGAGAGGTAGAAATCCTGCGAGCGAAGGGCACCCAAGAGGGTCGGTCCGATGGTCGGCAGGCTCATCACCACCGACACCAGGACCGAGCCGGACACCAGCGACGGCAGCAGATTGCCGATATCGGCGACGAAGGGGTTCAGCGCCATCCGCAAGGGATAGCGGATCACCCGCGTGGCGTGCGGCACGCCCTTGGCCTGCGCCGTGATGACGTAGGGCTTTGACAACTCGTCCAGCAGATTCGCCCTTAAGCGCCGCACCATCGCCGCGGCCCCTGAGGTGCCGATCACGATCACCGGCACGATCAGGTGCAGGAACACCGACCACGCCTTGCCCATCCCCATCGCCTTGCCTTCGTATTCCGGGTCCATCAACCCGCCGATCGGCAGACCCAGATAGCGGTTGCCGTAGAACAAGAGCGCCAGCGCCAGCAGGAAGTTGGGCGTCGCGAGGCCGATATAGCCGATGAACGCCGCCAGATAATCGATCCAGGTGTTCGCCTTCACCGCCGCGATCGCGCCCAGGGGAAGCGCGGTCAGATAGATGAAGAGGACCGCGGCGAGGTTGACCACCACGGTCAGCCACAGCGTCTCGCCCACCACCTCGCCCACCGGCCGGTCGAACTCGAAGGACCAGCCGTATTCGCCCTGCAGCAGGCCGTTGAACCCCTCGGGGCCCGGCCAGACGCCCAGCCAGATCAGGTACTGCTCGGGCAGCGACTTATCGAGCGCATAGGTCTTGCGCAGGAATTCGGCCTTGGCGATCGAGGCCTCTTGCCCGGTCGCGCGCAGCTCCGCGATCTGGTTCGACAGGAAGTCGCCGGGCGGCAGGTTGATGATCGCGAACACCAGCGCCGAGACGACCACCAATGTGCCCGCCATGGTGAAAAGACGACGAATGAGAAAGCGGATCATGCGCGCCGCTCCCTGTTTATCCGCCTTTCCACACTGATGCCGCTCACCCCAGCCTCGCTCCTATTTCACGAAGAAGAACTCGTCCATCCGGTGCACGCCGAAATGCGCCCCCGGGTCCCAAGCGTAGAGACCCTTTTCCGGCACATTGCGCAACTTGTTCGAGGCGACCACCGGCTGCGGGGCCTGGTTGACTAGGCCGATCACGAACACCTGGTCGGCGTGGATCGCCAGCATCTCCTTCCAGATCTCCGAGCGCTCCTGGTCGGTCTTGGCGCTGCTCCACTGATCGAACAGCTCCATCAGCCGCTTGCCTTCCGGCGTGTCCGGCTCCTCGCCCGACCCGCCGCTGGTCTGGTAATACTGACCCCATCGCGGCCACGAGAAATTGGCCTGATCGACCGGCGCCAGCTCCTGCGGCGCCGCCTCGGGCGTGGGCACGCCGTTGTTCCAGCCGAACCAGACCGGCATCATCGACTGGCCCGCATAGGCGCGATTGCGCAGGATGTCGCGATCCAGCGGGCGGTAGATCAGCTTCACGCCGATGTCGCGCCACGTCTCGGCCACCAGTTCGAGAGCGTCGGCCTCCTCCGGGCGCTCGCCGGCGGTCTCCACGATGATCTCCACCGGGCGTCCGTCGGGCATCAGCCTTGTGCCGTCGCCGGCGCGCTGGTCGAGGCCCATCTCGTCCAGCAGGCGGTTCGCCTCGGCGGGGTCGAACTGCGCCCAGGCCTCGGCGTTCGCTTCGTCATAAAACGGGCTCTCCGGCAGGGCGGAGTTCGCCGCCGGCTTCGCCAGACCGAAGAACAGCGACTTGTTGATGATCGCCCGGTCGACGGCCAGGCTCAACGCCCGGCGGAACCGCACGTCGCGCATCACCTCGCGCCAGGCCGGGTCCTCGTAGGTCAGGTTGGGATAGAGCGCGATCTCGGACGCCACCCCGCTTTTCCAGAGATGAGTGACGTAGCCGCCGCCCTCCTCGCCCTTCTTCAGCACCGGCGCGTCGGCGAAGGACAGGCCGCGGGCCTGCAGGTCGGATTCACCCACATTCACCTTGGCGGGGATCAGCCCGCCCGCGGCGACCGTCATGTCCACCTCGTCGATATAGGGCAGCTGGCGCCCGTCCATGTCGAAGCGATGGAAATAGGGATTGCGGCGCATCACATAGCGCTGCGCTCCCTTCGGCGACGTGTTCATCCAGGGCTGCAGGGTCGGCAGGTCCGGATTGTCTAAGTCGTACATGTTGTCGAGCCGGTTGTGCAGCTGAGCCCAGCCGCGCACCTTCGACTTCTCGACCATGGCCGCGATCTCGGCCGCGTCGCCGTATTTCACGTGATATTTCTTCATGAAATGGGCGGGGCGGTAGATGAACGGCGGCCGCGCCTGAGCCAGCGCGGGCAGGAAGCTGGGATTGGCGGCCGGCCATTCGAACCGGATCGTGGTCTCGTCCGTCACGGTCACATTGGGCGGCTCTCCGTTCACAAGCATGAGCGCCGGAACGCCACCGGGGCTCAGCTCCTCGTTATTGGCGACGTCCTCCCACCAGTACCGAATGTCCTCGGTCGTGAAGGGATGGCCGTCCGACCACTTGTGTCCTTTGCGAAGATGGAGCGTAAAGACGCGGCCCTCCTCCTCATCCACCGCGCGCAGGATGTCGGGGACGAGATTGTAGTGATCGTCATAGCCCACCAGCCGCGCATAGCCGTAGACAACCATCATCCGGATGTCCTTGGCGCGCCCCACGATGGTGCGGATGGTCCCGCCATGCTGTCCGACCCGCCTGCCCTTGCCCTCGATATCCACGATCAGCGGCTCTTCGGGCGCGCGATCGGCGACCGCAGGCAATTGGCCCTCGCCGACCGGATGCATCAGGATCGGCGTCTCAACCATGTCCAGCGCCGCGGCGCCGGAGGCGAAAACGCTCATAGCGGCCGCGCCCGCAAGCGCGGCGGCGCGGCGCGAAAGGGATGCGAGACGTGTCATGCGGCTCTCCTGACGAAATGACGGTGATCGACTTCCACCATGCCTGGCGCTTGGCCTGAAACATAGCCGAACGGCTCCGGCCAGGTATGGGGTTCTCCAGCGCCCTGCGCGACCGCGTTCAGGTCCAGAGGCCGGTCCATGTCCGGCTCTGGCGAAGCTGCGATCAGAGCTTTGGTATAGGGATGCATCGGGTTCGAGAAGAGGCTTTCCACCGGCCCCTCCTCGACAATGCGGCCGCGGCGCATCACGGCGACGCGGTCCGACAGTTCGGCGACGACGGCGAGGTCATGGCTGATGAAGAGATAGCTGAGGCCATAATCCTCCTTCACCTCGCGCAACAGGTCCAGCACCTGCGCCTGAACCGAGACGTCCAGCGCCGAGGTCGGCTCGTCGCAGAGGATCAGTTCGGGTTTCAGCGCCAGCGCGCGGGCGATGCAGATACGTTGGCGCTGCCCGCCGGAAAACGCATGCGGGTAACGGCGCAGGTGGTCGGGCGACAGACCGACGCGGCGCATCAGCTCCACCGCGCGGTCGCGCTGCTCGGCGGCGTTGCCGACATCGTGGATGCGCAGCGGCTCCGTCAGGATGTCCTGCACCGGCATGCGCGGGCTGAGCGAGGCGAACGGATCCTGAAACACCACCTGCACCCGGCGCCGGAACGCCTTCAGCGCGTTCCCTTCCAGACGGGCGATGTCCTGCTTCAACCCGTCCCGGCCGCAGAATTCTATCTCGGCGCCGTCATCCGGCCGCTCGGCCCGGAGAAGCAGGTTCGCCACCGTCGATTTCCCCGAGCCCGACTCGCCGACCAGCGCCACCGTCTCGCCCCGCGCGATGGTGACGTCCACATCCGACAGGGCCTGAATCTCCATCGTCTTCTGCGACAGGCCCGACCCGCGGGTGATGTAGGTTTTCGACAGGTTGCGGGCGCGCATGATCGGAGTGATCTCCGGATCATGCAGCCCCTTCACCGGCACCATTTCAGGGATGATCGGCGCGGCGGCGACCAAAGCCTTGGTGTAGCCGTGCCGCGGCTCGCCGATGACAGCGCGCGCCGGACCGGACTCCACCACCTCTCCCTTGCGCAGCACCACGACCGAGGACGCCATGTTGGCGACGACGCCCAGATCGTGGGTGATCATCAAGACCGCCATGCCGGTTTCCGCCTGCAGGCGGTTGATCAGATCAAGCACCATCGCCTGCGTGGTCACGTCCAGCGCCGTGGTGGGCTCATCCGCGATCATTATCTGCGGGCGGCAGACCATGGCCATGGCGATCATGCCGCGCTGGCGCAGGCCGCCCGACAGTTCGAACGGATAGGCGTTAAAGGCCCGCCTGGGATCGGGAAAGCCGACTTCTTCGAACATGTGAAGGCAGCGCGCCTGCGCCTCCGCGCCGCGATGGGTGGTGTGCAGACGCACCGCCTCCATCACCTGAGCGCCCAGCGTGTGAAGCGGCGAGAGCGAACTCATCGGCTCCTGAAAGATCATCGAGACGCGCCGGCCGCGAACGTCGCGCAGTTCTTTCCGGGTCATGTGCAGGAGATCGCATTCAGGCCCCGGCTCATTCGGTCCGCTGACATCGACGGAATTCTCAGCGACCAGATGCGCCATGCCCATCGTCACCCGCGCGCCCTTGGGCAGAATGCCAAGCAGCGCCTTGCCGGTGATGGTCTTGCCGGAGCCCGATTCCCCGACCAGCGCCAGGGTCTGCCCCTGTCGCAAGGTGAACGAAACATCGTGCACGACGCGCGTCTCAGACCGACCAGCGCCGAACGAAACGCTGAGATCCTTCACGCTCAGAACCGCTGGGGCCGACATGGAATGGGTTCCCCCCACTTATTTTCCCCGCACCATCGCAAGCGAAACGCCTAGCCGGCAACTATTTTCCTCGCTTTTCCATCAGGCTGGGCGGATTAGTCCCGCCGCCGAGGATCGCAATTCCGAAAACCCCGAACAACCCCGGTTTAGACAATAGGCGGCCGCGGCCCTGCGAGTCGCAAAATCCGGCCGCAAGCGCCTTTCACTCGCATGAACGGAAAATTAACGGAACGCGGCGAAGGCAGGGATGTGCCAGAAAAGCCACAGCCCTCCCCATTTTGTCTAAATTTAGCCTTAAAACCTCCCCCGATTCCTGAGGAGTCGGCTATAAGCTGCTGTCAGTTAAGAGTAAAAGTGAGGCGAGAGTATTATGCCGGCCCGAATCCACAGCGCGATGTGCGTCCTTGCATGCCGCATTTCCGGAATAATGACGGTTCTTTTCGGCGGAATGTTCGTCGGCTACGCTATCAGCCGCGTCACCGCCTCGGGATTTGAGGGCGCCTTCACGTCCTCGCTGGTGTTCAGCGTCGTCATCGGCGGCGTCATGGGGATCGCCGGCGCGACCCTGATTTCTCCTCGCGGCACGCGACGCATGGCCAAGCTGGTCCGCGACGGCAACATCTACTCGCAGCTTGCGCATCTTCCGCTGGCCATCGGCGCCATCGCCACGGTTCTGGCGGCCTGCGTCGTCTACTACCAGAGTCGCGGCCAGCTTTCCGGCGTCGACGCCGTATTGTTCGGCGCGCTGGTGATCATGGGCGCCTATTTCACCTATTGCTTCTTCTCGCTGCCGCGCTTCCTGAACTCGCTGCGCCTCGAGGGCCATTTCGAGGACAATTTCGAGCCAGCGACAATCGAGGTCGAGAAGCCCGAAAAGATGAAGTTCAACCGCGCGGTCTGAGACCGGGTAATCGGGGTGAACCTCCGGCGCTGGGGCCGCGCCAGAGGTCGCTGACAGGGGGTGCGCTTCTTGCGCGCCCCCTTATTCTTTTCCGCAATGCATGCGCCCGCCGAATCCTTCGCCGCCCTGCCCCAGCCCTTCGCGGACTGGTTCGCCGCGCGCGGCTGGACGCCCCACCCGCATCAGCTGACTCTGATCGCCAACGCGGGCCGCGGCGGCGCGGACCTGCTGGTCGCGCCCACGGGCGGCGGCAAGACGCTGGCCGGGTTCCTGCCGTCTCTCATCGATCTGACGCAGACACCGCGCGACGGCCTGCACACGCTTTACGTCTCGCCGCTGAAGGCGCTGGCCGCCGACATCCGCCGCAACCTCTCGGTTCCGATCGAGGAAATGGTATTGCCGATCCGGGTGGAGGACCGCACCGGCGACACCTCGGCCGCTGTCAAGCGCCGCCAGCGGGCCGACCCGCCCCACCTGCTGCTGACGACGCCGGAGAGCCTCGCCATCCTGCTGAGCCAGCCCGAAGCGCCGCGCCTGTTCTCAACCCTCCGCCGCATCGTGGTGGATGAGGCGCATGCGCTGGCCGAATCGAAGCGCGGCGACCAGTTGGCGCTCTGCCTGTCACGGCTGGCGACGCTTGCGCCACAGGCGACCCGCGTTGGCCTCTCGGCGACGGTGGAGGATGTTCCGGCGCTCGCCTGCTGGCTTTCCCCCACCGGCGCGCCCTGCCGCGTCACCGAGGCTGATCCCGGCCCGGACCCGGACATCCGGATCATGGAGGAGGCGGGCGATCCGCCGTGGTCCGGCTCAGGCGGGCGCTACGCGGCGAAGGCGATCTACGAGGAGATCA
>QKHF01000047.1 GCA_003250135.1 Paracoccaceae bacterium
AAACACGCCTCGCCATTTCGCTGTCGGGTCTGGGCGATGCGCGGGGCCTGAAGATCGCCGATATCGGCTGTGGGACGGGCGCCTCGACGCTGTTTCTGGCGCGGGAGCTGGACGCCCAAATCACCGCTGTCGATTTCTTGCCGGAGTTTCTGGCGACGCTCGACAGCGCGGCGAAGCGCGCAGGTCTCAGCGACCGGATCACGACGCTCGCCGCCTCGATGGATGCGCTGTCTTTCGACGAGCAATCTCTAGATGCGATCTGGTCCGAAGGCGCGATCTACAACATGGGCTTCGAGGATGGGGTGAAGGCGTGGCGGCGCTTCCTGAAGCCCGGGGGCGTTCTGGCTGTCTCTGAGCTGAGCTGGTTCACCAGTGAACGGCCCGCCGAGCTTGAGCGGCATTGGAAAGACGCCTACCCCGGCGTCGACACGGCCTCCGCCAAGATGGCGATCCTTGAGGCGAACGGGTTTTCGCCAGTCGGCTATTTCCCGCTGCCCGAGCGATGCTGGCTGGAGAACTACTATCGCCCGATGCAGGCGCGGTTCGCCGATTTCCTGTCGCGCAATGGCGCATCGGAGGCCGCGCAGGCCATCGTGGAGGCCGAAAAGGCCGAGATCGCGCTCTACGAGAAGTTTTCGGCGTTTTACGGCTACGGCTACTATATAGCGAAGCGAACCGCGGACTAAGCCGCGGATCTGGACGCCGCCATGACAGACCTCGACCCGGATCGACTGACCGAAGAGGGCCTCGCGCAGCAATCCGCGAGCGCGGAGGGTCGCGTGCTGCTGATCGGCTGCGGCGCGCTGGCGCGGGAGATTCTGGCGCTGAAAGCGGCGAACGGGTGGCGGGGCATGGACCTGACCTGCCTGCCCGCCAAGCTCCACAACCGCCCGCAACTGATCCCCGAGGCGGTGCGCGCCAAGGTGCGCGAGGGCCGCGCGGCGGGCTACGCCTCCATCTTCGTGGTCTACGCCGATTGCGGCACCGGCGGGCTCCTTGACAAGGTCTGCGCCGAGGAGGGCGTGGAGCGCGTCGCCGGCCCGCATTGCTATGCGTTCTATGACGGGTTGGAGACGTTCGAGGGGCGTGGGGACGAGGAGATGCGCGCCCTTTACCTGACCGACTTCCTCGCCCGGCAATTCGACACGCTGATCTGGCGGGGGCTCGGCCTGGACCGCCATCCGGAGTTGCGGGACGAGTATTTCCGCCATTACGACCGGGTGGTCTATCTGGCGCAGACTGACGATCCCGACCTGACCCGCCGGGCGCAGGAAGGCGCCGCGCGGCTGGGCCTCAAGTTCGAGCGCCGGTTCAGCGGGTATGGCGACCTCGCCGCGGCTATCGCAGGGGCGGTGGACTGATCGCGCCTAATCTTCATCCCTGACCACGCGAAGATGCGGGCGAGCGCGATCCAGCGTCGTGACCGGCCGTTGATCCTCAGACGCGAACTTGCCGTCGATGGCCTTCAACTCGAAGGGCGCGCCGGATTCAGCCGCAGTCGGATAATCCGCCTCGGCCGGTTGCTCGTAGGCCATTGGGGTCTCGGGCCGCGCCTCGTTCGACTGGATTGCGCTGAGGCGAAGGTCCAGCGCGTTGAACAGTCGCGGTTCCGGTCCGCGCCAGACCCGCTCTCCCTCCACCACGACGGCCGACCCGATAATGCGGTTGATCTCGCCGGAATCCGCGCGCAGCGGCAGAAAGCAGAACTCGGCGAGAGTCCCGTCGATGGCGCCCACAGCGGGCGATTTTCCGGCGACGACGCCGGTGGCCGGGGCAGAGGTGACGCCCTCGATCAACTGGCTGATCCGGCCGCGCGACGCGTCGGCCCAGATCGAGCCCAGATTCATCCCGTTCAGCTCTATGCCAATCAGGTCGCACACCGCGTCGCCCGTCATGCGAAACCGCGCCTCTTCGCCGCCGTTGCGCTCCAGAATGAAGGTGTTGGGCAAAAGCGCGCTGATCTCCGTGGGCTCCACTTCGCTGCGCAGCGGGGCGAACCGGCCGTCGCGAAGCTCCTCCCAATAAGCATGAAGCGCTTTGGTGGTCTGGTGGCGCATGGAATCCTGCGGCTCCGATTCAGCGAAAGAGAGTCTCGTAAATGGACGAAAACATCTAAAATTGTACCGATCCAGCATCGCCTGTCCTCCCATTTTTCGACGCGCTGTCCCAGATCGATCCAGTTTGGCTCGCGTCCGCGCCTCGCAAGGCGCCATCTGCGCTGAACTCAGCAATCGGCGTGCCAGTTTCCGGCGGCGTCCCGGCGATTGGCGCCGCCGTCACGCGCCGTTACAAGGGGCGGAGGCGGAGAGGCGGGAGGCTCCAATGACGCTCAACAGCATGACCGGATTCGCCAGCGCCGAGGACGCGTCGGGCGCGCTGTCGTGGCGGTGGGAGCTGCGCAGCGTCAACGCCCGCGGCCTCGACCTGCGGCTGCGCCTGCCATCGGGGCGAGAGGGGCTGGAGCCGAAGCTGCGCGCCGCCTTGCAGGCGAGGCTGAAGCGCGGCGGGGTGACGGCGTCGCTGAACATTCTGGCCGGGGCCGAAGAGGCCGCGTTGCAACTGGATCGAGGCGGTTTGGCTGCCGCGGTTCAGGCGGCCGCGGAAGCGCGCGATGCGGCCCACGCGGCGGGGCTGGAGACGGCGCCGCTGTCGCTGGATGGCCTGTTGCAGATCCGCGGGGTGCTGATCTCTGGCGCCGCTGAGCCCGATGCGGAGGCCGCCGCGGCGCTGGAGGCCACGCTTCTGCAAAGCCTGGAAGAGGCGGCGGATGGGCTGGTCGCCGCCCGCGCCATGGAAGGCCAGGCGCTGACCCGCATCATCACCGCGCAAGTCGACGAGATCGAGAAGCTGGTGGTCGAAGCGGCCGCCTCGGCCGAGGCGCGGTCTGAGGCCGCCCGCGACCGGTTGCGCGAAAAGCTCGACGCGCTGGTGGAGGCGGGCGCGGACATGTCCGAGGAGCGGCTGGCGCAGGAGCTGGCGCTGATCGCGGTGAAGAACGACGTGCGGGAGGAAATCGACCGCCTGACCGCCCATGTCGCCGGCGCGCGGAAGCTGCTGCACGAGGTGCCGCCGGTCGGCCGCAAGCTGGATTTCCTCTGTCAGGAGTTTAATCGCGAGGCCAACACGCTTTGCTCCAAGTCGCTGTCCGAGGAGTTGACCCGCATCGGCCTCGCGCTGAAGGTCGTGATCGACCAGATGCGCGAGCAGGTTCAGAACGTGGAATGACAGGAATGCCGAAAGACCTGCACCGCCGTGGGCTCCTCTTCGTGCTCTCCTCGCCCTCGGGCGCCGGGAAATCCACGCTGTCGCGGCGGCTGCTGGAGGGCGACTCCAATTTCCGCCTGTCGATCTCCGCCACCACCCGACTGCCGCGCCCCGGCGAGGTGGACGGCGAACATTACTTCTTCGTCTCGCGCGAACGTTTTCAGCAGATGGTCGCGAATGGCGAGATGCTGGAGCACGCCGAGGTGTTCGGCAATCTCTATGGAACCCCGCGCGCGCCGGTCGAAGACTGGCTTTCAAGAGAGCGCGACATCCTGTTCGACGTCGACTGGCAAGGCGCCTCGCAACTTCGGGATTCTGCTCTAAGCGCTGACCTTGTAACGGTTTTCGTCTTGCCGCCGTCGATCGCCGAGTTGCACCGGCGGCTGGTGGCGCGCGGGCAGGACTCGGATGAGGTGATCGCAGGCCGCATGGCCAAGAGCCAGGCCGAATACAGCCACTGGCGCGAATACGACTACATCCTGATCAACGACGACCTGGACGCCTGTCAGAAAAAAATCGAGACCATCGTGGCGGCCGAGCGCCTGCGCCGCGCACGGCAGATCGGCCTCGGCGGCTTCGTCGCCGGGCTCGACCGGGAATATGAGGAGACATTCGGATGAGCGAGATCTTCACCCTCGACGGCATGATGCCGGACCTGCCCGCGGACGGCGACTATTTCATCGCGCCCGGCGCGCGGGTGATCGGCCGGGTGAAGCTCGGCGCCGGCGCCAGCGTCTGGTTCAACGCGGTGCTGCGCGGCGATGGCGAACGGATCGAGGTCGGCGAGGGCTCGAACATTCAGGACGGCTCGGTCGTGCACACCGATCCCGGTTGCCCGACGATCATCGGCCGCAACTGCACCATCGGCCATATGGCCATCGTCCATGGTTGCGAGCTGGGCGACAACGTGTTGGTCGGCATGGGCGCGACGGTGCTGAACAACGCGAAGATCGGCAAGAACTGTCTGATTGGCGCGAACGCGCTGGTCACCGAGGGCAAGGTGATCCCGGAAGGCTCGCTGGTGGTCGGCGCGCCCGCCAAGGTGATCCGCCCGCTGGACGGCGAGGCGATCGCCGGACTCATCCGTTCGGCCGAGACCTATCAGGCCAACGCGCGCCGCTTCAAGGCGGGGCTGGCGCCCGTCTAGGTGCTAGCCCGGCGCGACGACGGTCGCCGACGACCCGCCCGTCGTCAGGCAGGGCGCCACAGCGGACAGCCCCAGACGCCCGTCCTCCATCTCGATCTTGAGCAGCGCGCCGGTCGCCTGCGCCAACCGCGTCAGCGCCACCAGATGCGCGTCGCGCGGCTGCGCCGGGCTGGGCGGGCGCAGCTCCTCGATCGCCGCCCTCGCCGCCGGGCTGAGCCTGAGGACCTGCCCGATCGCCTCTACGCAGAATTTCTCCACCGGTTGGACGCCCCCGTCGGGCGGGTCCTCGGGCGAGGCCGACAGGGCCAGCCGCCCACCGCGGGGCAGGGCGGACGCACCGGTCAGCGCCAGCATCAGCGCCATCCGCGCGGTGTTGCGCGACAGACTCCCGCGCATGGATGGGCCCGATATTTTCAAGCGCTCGCTTTCCAGATGTCGCGCGGCGATCCGGGCGAGCGTCGCGATCTCCACCGGGCCGCCGGCCGAGCCGCCGAAGGCGATGCGGAAGAAGGCGATGGCGTCCGCCGCCCGACCCGCGCTCTGCGACGCCAGTCGGAACTCGGGCCGCTCCGCAAGGGCGGGGTCGTCCTCGGCCATCAGCTCCAACCCGTTGCTCACCGCGCCGACCGGACTTATCAAGTCATGACAGATGCGAGAGCAAAAGAGCGAAACCAGATCCATGTCGTTCATTGAAACCCCCAATGTCGCCCGCGCTGGCGTGGGTGCGCCAGCGTGAACGACCTTCTGGAAATCGGCGCCCTCGTGCGCCATCCCAGCCAACCCGAATGGGGGCTTGGCCAGGTGCAGTCGATCATCGGCGACCGCATCACCGTGAATTTCGAGCATGCGGGAAAGGTCGTCATCGACGGCCGGGTCGTGCAACTGACGCTCGAATCGTTGGACCATTTCTGACGGCGCGCCCCTTGATGGGCCGACGTTGACCCCATCGTGGTAAAGAATCTGTTAAGCGCTGCGCGCCTCCTGCGACGGTGGCGATTGTTGCGTCGGATTGACCGGTCTCCTAATGTCTCGCGGCGAGCGGGCGGGGGGCGTTCCGGTCCGCGAAGTTCTTGGGAGGCGCGGCTTAATGCGAATCGACGCGGGCCGGTTCACGGTCAGACTCGCCGAGTCGGAGAGAGATGTCGCAGCCGCACAGCGCCTACGGTATCGCGTTTTCGTGGAAGAAATGGGGGCGACGCCCGACCCTGAGGACGCCAAGCTGCGGCAGGAGCGCGACCGCTTCGATCCCTATTTTGAGCACCTGCTTCTGATCGACAACGAGTCGGAATCGAATGATCCGCTGGATTATGTCGCGGGCGTATATCGTCTGATGACCGGCTCGGCCGCGCGGGCGGGAATCGGCTTTTACGGCGCGTCGGAATACGACCTGACCAAGATGATCGAGTTTCCCGAGGAGACTCTGGAACTGGGCCGGTCCTGCGTCTCCGCCAAGCATCGCGGCGGGGCGGGCATGCACCTGCTCTGGACCGGGCTCGGGCAGTATGTCGCCGAGCACGGAGTGCGGATCATGTTCGGCACCGCCAGCTTCCACGGCGCCGATCCCAAGCCGCTCGCCCAGCCTCTGTCCTATCTCTACTACAACCACCTGGCGCCCGAGGATCTGCGCGTGCGCGCGATCGAAGGCGCCTATGAGCCGATGAACCTGCTGCCTGAGGACCAGGTCGACAAGGCCCAGGCGATGCGGCAGATCCCGGCGCTGATCAAGGCCTATATCCGTCTGGGCGGCTTCGTCGGCGACGGGGCCTATGTGGATCACGAGTTCAATACGGTCGACGTCTGTCTGCTGATGGACACCGCCCGCATGGTCGACCGCTACCGCAAGTTCTATCAGACGGACGGCGCCGCGCCGAGCGGCGCGCAGGTCTGACGGGCTATCCGCCGTGGTCACGTGGAACGAGGCCGATCCGCCAAGACTTCCCCAGTCCAACGGGTTCATCCGCGCGGTCGCTTGGGTGCGCATTTCTCTGCTGATCGGCGCGACCGCCCTTGCGGCCGGCCTATACCTTCTCGCCCGGTTCCTGGAGCGCCCGTTCGGCGTGCGCTGCGTGAGAGAGGCGGTGCAGACCGGCTGGTGCGTCGTGGCGACCACGCTGCTGGGCCTGCGCGTGCGCCGCATCGGCGAGCCGATGAAGCGGAACGGCGCGATCATGTCGAACCACATCACCTGGATCGACATTCCGGTGATCCGCGCCTCGGCCCCGGTCTATTTCGTCGCCAAGGCCGAGGTTTCCGCCATGCCCGGCGCCGGCTGGATCGCGACGATCACCGATACCGTGTTTGTCGAGCGCAAGCGAACCGCCGCCAAGCAGCAGGAGCAGGAGCTGCTGACCCGCCTCGCGCGCGGCGATCAGCTGTGCATCTTCCCGGAAGGCACCTCGACCGACGGCTTGCGGGTTCTGCCCTTTAAATCAACGCTCTTTGCGATCTTCTTCAACGACGCGCTGGCCGACGCCGACGGGGTGCAGCCGATCAGCGTGGTCTATCAGCCCAATCCGCGCTCGGGCCTGCCGAAGGAGTTCTACGGCTGGTGGGGCGACATGTCTTTCGGCGGCAACATCAAGGACATGGCGCGCCTGTCCTGGGGCGGGCAGGCCACGGTCGTGTTCCATGAACCCGTTCGCGCACGCGACTTCAAAAGCCGCAAGGAGCTGGCCGAACACTGCACCAACGCGGTCTCCGAGGGGCTGCATGCTGTGTTGGATGGGCGCGAAGTGATCCCGGTCCCGGCGCCGCCGTCCTTCCTCGAAGAACTCGAGGAAGAGCAGGCCACGCGCTCCCACTAGTCCGACAGCGCTTTCGCGTAGGCGCGCACCGCGGCGGCCGGGCCGTCCGGATGTTCCCAGACGCTGTGCGAGGGGGCGAGGAAGTCGATGAACGGCGCGAGCGCCGCGGCGGCCGCCAGATCCAGCCGTCCCTCCGCCACCACCGGCGTCTCGATCATCTCGAACCACCATTTGAAGAGATCCGGCGTCGCGGTCTCCTCTCCCAGCCCCACGCCGTCCCCGATCGGGCCGAGCGAAACGTAATCCGCGCCGGCCTCGGCGAGGCTCATGCCGGTATGCTTCGAAGCCCCGCCATAGGCGCCGACGATCCGGTCTGCCCCCAGCGCTTTCCTCGCATCACGGACCGCCTTGGCGCTCCGACTTTCCAGATGCACGCCGTCCAGCCCGTGACGCTCGACCAGCCCGACGAAATCGGAAACCAGAAGCGCCACGTCCCGGTCATGGCAGATCGGGCGCAGCCGGTCGGCGGCGCGGCCGATCTCCGATTCCGAGGAATCCCGCATCCTCAGCCGCACGCAGGCGACATCGGCCGCGTCCAGCGCGGCGGAAAGCTGGTCGGGAAAGGCGGCGTCCCCGGCGTTCGGGGGCGCGATCAGGTAGAGGCGGGGCGCGTCTTCGGTCATGGCGATGATCTAGCCGAGCCCCGCGCGCTTGTCGCGGGCAAAACGTCAGCGGGGGGAGGGGCGCCAGTCCGGCGGGGCCATCTCGAACCCGTCGAATTCGAAGCCGGGAGAGACCGTGCAGCCGACCAGCGTCCATGCGCCCATCGAGGTTGCGGTCTGCCACCAGCCCGCGGGCACGATCACCTGTGGGCGCTGCTGCGAAGGCAGGCCCGGCCCGAGCATCCGAGTCTCCGCGTCATGCCCGTTGGGCGACAGGGTCAGGGAAAGCGGCGCGCCGGCGTAGTAGTGCCAGATCTCGTCGGCGTCGACCCGGTGCCAGTGGCTGAAACTCTCGGCGTCCAGCAGGTAGTAGATCGCGGTCCCCGCGGCGCGCTCTCCCTCCGCCGCAGCCGCCCGCCATGTCTCGCGATACCAGCCGCCCTCCGGGTGGGGCTGCAATTCCAGCGTCTCGACGACGTCGCGGGCGGTCAGGTGCTCGTGCATGGGGGCAGGGTACCATGAAAAACGCCCGGGCCAACCGACCCGGGCGCTTGAAACTTCAGCAGGGAAGGGGCGGCGCAGCTACGCCTTGCCCTTGTAGATGTCGATCAGCGTCTGCAGCATCGCCAGCGCATCCTCGCGTGAGCGCTGGAAGCTGTTTCGGCCGATGATGGAGCCATTGCCGCCGCCGTCGCGGATCGCCCGCGCGTCGTCATAGACCGAGTCCGCGCCCTTGGCCGCGCCGCCCGAGAACACCACGATGCGCCGTCCGTTGAAACAGGAGCGCACCACCTCGCGCACCCGCGCGGTCTGGGTGGAGACGTCGATCCCGCCCTTGTCGAACGCTTTCTGCGCCTCCGACTGCATGATGTGTTCGGTGGAGAGCTTCACCTTGATGATATGCGCGCCAATCAGCGCCGCGATCTGCGCCGCGTAGGCGCTGACGTCGATGGCGGTTTCGCCGTCCTTGGTGATGCCCTCGCCGCGGGGATAGGACCACACCACCGAGGCGACGCCCTTGGCGGCCGCTTCTTCGCGCATCGCGGAGATCTCCTCGATCATGTCGAGCTAGCAGGCCGAGCCGGGATAAATTGTAAAGCCGATGGCCGAGCAGCCCAGCCGCAGCGCGTCGTCGACGCTGGCGGTGATCGCCTGATCCTTGGCTCCGTCCGAGGGCAGCAGCGAGTTGGCCGAATTGACCTTCAGGATGGTCGGGATCTGCCCGGCGAACTCGTCC
>QKHF01000052.1 GCA_003250135.1 Paracoccaceae bacterium
ATGGGCAATCACTCCGACGCCCCGAGCGAAGCGCAGCTTTCGGCCTATCCCGACCAGGTGGCGCTACAGAGCGGGCGCCCGGTGCTGATTGTCCCAGACGGGTATGACGAAACCAGTCTGGCGGATCACGCGCTGGTCGCCTGGGACGGCAAGCGCGCTGCAGCGCGCGCCCTGGGAGACGCCATGCAGGTGCTCGAAGAAAAGCCGAAGGTCACTGTGCTGACGGTCGGCGCCGAACCCGCAGATGTCGGCTTTCTCATGACGAATCTTGAGCGACACGGGATCAATGCGGAACACGTCAATCGGCCGCGCGGAAAACGTGTCGGCGCGACGATCCAGGAAACCGCGGCGGAGATCTCGGCGAAACTCATCGTGATGGGCGCATTCGAACACAGCAAGTTCTCGCACGATTTCTTTGGCGGCGTGACGACGGACGTCATGCGCGACGCCGTGACGCCGGTTTTCATGTCGCACTGACCCGCAGCGAGAAAATGGATCCGACAGGCCGCCGATGACGTTTAAAGCCCCCCGACTATTCCCGGCGCAAGACTGGTTGAAGAGCATCAGCCGCAAGAGCGTCGCCGATGATGCATTCGCTGGCTTTTCGAATGCGGCTATCGTCATTCCACAAGGCGTGGCGTTCGCGACAATCGCCGGGCTGCCTCCGGAATACGGGCTCTACACCGCGATGATCACTGCCGTGATCGCCGCGCTCTGGGGCTCGTCGATGGTAATGATCTCCGGTCCGACGACGGCCATCTCCGCCGTGCTGTTCGCAACCTTACAAGGCATGGCGCCTGTTGGTTCCGACCGGTTCATCGAACTGGCGCTCATGATGACGATCCTGGTCGGCCTTTTCCAGATCGTCGCTGGACTCGCGCGGCTCGGCGGGCTGGTCTCCTTCGTCTCGCATTCGGTGATGACCGCGTTCACAGCCGCCGCGGCCGTTCTGATCGGCGTCAGCCAACTCGCGGGCGCCTTGGGCCTGTCCGTCGAAAGCGGCGGCAATGTCGCCGAGCGCGTCTTTCGGGTGATCCAAGCGATCGATGGCGTAAGTCTTCTCGCATTGGCCATCTCGGCGTCGACTCTCGTCTCGCTGGTCCTTTTCCAGCGCTACTTTCCGCGCTTGCCCGGATTCCTGATCGCGTTGGTGATCGGGGGCGCTCTGGCCTTTATGCTGGACGCGGCCGAGCAGGGCGTTTCGATGGTTGGCGCCATACCGGCGGCGTTGCCAAGTTTCGCTCCTCCGACTGGCGCGCTCGGCGACATCGCGACGCTCGCTCCGGGCGCCGCGGCGATCGCGCTGGTCGGTCTCTTGGAGGCGATCTCTATCGGCCGCGCGTTCGCCGTCAGGCGGCGCGAGAAGTTCGACGCGAACCAGGAGATGATCGGACAGGGCTTGTCGAATGCGCTTGGCGGCCTTTTCCAATGCTATGCCGGTTCGGGCTCATTCACCCGTAGCGGCGTGAACGAGACCGCCGGCGCCAAAACCCCGCTTTCCGGAGTGTTCGCCAGCGGATTTCTCTGCCTGATGCTGCTGCTTGCTGCTCCACTAATCGCCTATATCCCCACGCCGGCGATGGCGGGGCTCATCCTCTATGTCGCCTGGCGCCTGATCGATTTCAAAGAGCTTCGGCATATCGTCACCACCAGTCGCCCCGAGACAGTCATCCTCGCAGCCACGTTGTTGGCCGGTCTTCTGGTCGAGTTGGACTTCGCGATCTATGTCGGCGTGATCGCTTCGTTTTCCGTGTTTATCTACGAAAGCTCGCGCCCGTCACTGCGTGTCAGTGCGCCGGTGGTGACCGCATCGGGGCGGCGCAAGTTCCGCAACGCGGACATGCATGGAATCCCCGAATGTCCGCAGATCGTCACCGTCCGGCTCGATGGTCCGCTCTATTTCGGCTCAGTCGAGCATTTGGAGCACGAACTCGACGCGATGCGGCAAATGCGGCCGCGACAGATCCACATGGTTTTCTACCTCAAGGGCGTGGGAAAGATCGACCTTTCGGGCGCAGATCTTCTGATATCCACAATCCGTAGCGTCCGCGAGGCGGGCGGCAGCTTCCGCATCGTGGCGCTGTTCCCGCCGCTACTGGAAAGTCTCCGACGCCTACATGTCATCGAGGAAATTGGCGAGAATCATCTCCACATCTCCAAGGGCGACGCGATCGCTGCGGCGATCAAGGATATCGACCTTTCGATCTGTGCGACTTGCGACAAGCGGGTTTATCTCGAATGCGCGAAACTGCCGGGCGCTGAGACCTGCGCTAGGGTGGGCCAATAGAGAATCCGCCTTCCACGGTCAAATTATTGCATATTAGGAACGCAAGATTGCGCTAATCAAATTATGG
>QKHF01000275.1 GCA_003250135.1 Paracoccaceae bacterium
ACCGGGACTTTAGCCCAGCTCCAGCGTCGCCCCGGCCCAGAAGGCGGGTTCATCGGTCGTGGGTCGCCCGTTGAGATACATCCGCGCGGTGCCGAAGACGGGGACGAAACCCCAGCCCTCCAGCAGTTCCCGGAACGCCGCCGCGTCCGAGGCGATGTCGACGAACGCCGGATCGGCGGGCAGCGCCTGAACCAGCGCCGATAGCAGCGCGGCCGCCTCCTCGCGGGTATTGGCTGACAGCGGACCGATCTTCGCGCCTTCGCCGCAGCGCCGGATGGTTCCATAGGCGGGGCGGGGACGGTCGCCGGTCAGGATCAGGGTGCGGCGGGTCGCGGTCGGGGCAAACCAGGCGTCCAGAAACGGGGCGCGGCTGACGCCGGTCGTGCGCCGGTCCACCGCGCGCAAGACGTCGAGGTCCGCGCGTTCGATGGGTCGCGCCTCCGCGTCCGCAACCTTCGGAACGGTTCCCATGAAGCGCACCGTCTCGCCCGAATGCGCAAAGCCCGAACGCTCGTAATTGCCCTGCTGGTCCTGCACGCCGTCGAGGCCGACGCAGCGGCCGCCGGCATGGGCGAGTCCGGCCCGCCAGATGTCGATCCCGTGTCCCCGCCCGCGAAACTCGGGCCGGCAGATATAGAGACCGAGAAAGGCGAACTCGTCGGAATGATTGACCACCGAGATGGCGGAGGCGGGCGCGCCGTCGACCAGCTTCAGCAGGAACCCGTCCGGATCGGCGGCGTAGAACGGCGCGGCGTCATCAAGGCCGGGGTTCCAGCCTTCTTCCGCCGCCCAGCCCAGAACCATTTCCAGTTCCGGGGCCGACATGGAACGGATCACTTCCACGCGCGCTCCCTCAGAAATCGCTGACGACGCCCTTCTTCTCCCAATCGCCAAAGCGGGTGGGCTCGGGCCCGTCGCGGCCGCCCAACTCTCTCGGCATCGGCGGCGGCGGATTATTCGCCTCTTCGCGCTTTCGCGCTTCGGCCTCGGCCAGCGCGCGTTCGGCGGCTTCCTTCAGGCGGCGGTCTTTTTCCGGATCGGCGGTCGTCATATATGTCTCCACGGGCTCGCGCCCCTCGATAGGGAGGATGGCGCGCGCGCGCAAGTTGCAACTGTGACCCGGTTTCGGGCGGAGACGGCATGAACTACGCGAAAACCGCGCTTCTACTGGCGGCGATGACGGCGCTGTTCCTGGGCGTCGGCTATCTTCTGGGCGGCGTTGGCGGCGCGATGCTGGCCTTCCTTTTCGCGCTTGGAACCAACGCCTACGCCTATTGGAATTCGGACAAGCTGGCGCTCAGGATGCATGGCGCGCGGCAGGTGACGCGCGGCTCTGCGCCGGAATTCGTCGACATGATCGAGGGTCTCGCGAAGAACGCCGGCATCCCGGCGCCGAAGGTCTATGTGATCGACTCGGACCAGCCCAACGCCTTCGCGACCGGCCGCAACCCAGAGAACGCGGCCGTCGCCGCCACCACCGGCATCATGCGCATGCTGACGCGCGAGGAGCTGGCGGGCGTGATGGCGCATGAGCTGGCGCATATCAAGCATCGCGACACGCTGATCATGACCGTCGCCGCCACGGTGGCCGGCGCGATCTCCATGCTGGCGCAGTTCGGACTGTTTTTCGGCGGCGGCGACCGGCGGGACAATGGGCTCGGCATCATCGGCGTGCTGGTGGCGGCGATCCTCGCGCCCTTTGCGGCGATGATGATCCAGATGCTGATCAGCCGCACACGCGAGTATTCCGCCGACCGCGAGGGCGCGATGATCTGCGGCCGCCCGGTCTGGCTGGAATCCGCGCTCGCCAAGATCTCGGGCCAGGCGGCGCGCTACGAGATGGAGAGCGTCGAGCGCAACCCGGCGACCGCGCATCTCTTTATCGTGAACCCGCTCAGCGGTCGGCGCATGGACAGCCTGTTCGCCACCCACCCGGCCACCGAGAACCGCATCGCCGCGCTGCGTGAGCTGGCGCGGGAGATGGGCCAATCGGGCGCCGGGCCGGAACTGCACCCCGAGCGCGTCGCCGTCACCCGGTCCAGCGACTCCCGCCTGCCGCGCGCTGGACGCCGCCGTGGGCCGAGCGACGGGCCTTGGGGGTGAGCGGCCGACGCGGTCGCGCCGCCCCCCGATCTTCCGGCTCAACGCCTCCTCGCCGTCAGCGCGCTGAGCCGAAGGATGCGCCCGGTCTCGCCGCGCGCATGGCCGCCGCCGATCTGCTGTACGCCGTTCTTCGCAAGGGCCAACCGCTGGAGGACGCCCCTCCGAGCGCCGAGCTGACCCCGGCGGAACGCGCCCGCGCGCGGTCGCTGGCGGCGGAGACGCTGCGCCGGCTCGGCCAGATCGACGC
>QKHF01000124.1 GCA_003250135.1 Paracoccaceae bacterium
CTTGATGTCGGAGACGATCGTCTGCCAGTCCGAGTGACCGAACGGCGTGTAGTTGATCATGATGTCTTCTTCGGCGACGCCCTTCGCCTTGAGATAGGCCTCAAGAATCTTGTTGGTCGTGCGCGGGTAGACATAGTCGGTGCCGGCCAGGACCCAACGCTCGACGCCTTCCTCGTTCATCAGGTAGTCGACGGCGGGGATCGCCTGCTGGTTGGGCGCGGCGCCGGTGTAAAAGACGTTCCGCTGGCTTTCCTCGCCCTCGTACTGGACCGGGTAGAACAGCAGGCTGTTCAGCTCCTCAAAGACCGGCAGAACCGACTTGCGGCTGACCGACGTCCAGCAGCCGAACACGGCCGAGACGCCGTTCACCTCGATCAGCTCGCGCGCCTTCTCGGCGAACAGCGGCCAGTCCGAGGCGGGGTCGACGACCACGGCCTCAAGCTGCTTGCCCAGAACGCCGCCCTTCTTGTTCTGCTCGTCGATGAGCATCAGCATGGCGTCTTTCAGCGTGGTCTCGGAAATCGCCATCGTGCCCGAGAGCGAGTGCAGGATACCGACCTTAATGGTTTCCTGAGCGTTCGCGCCGGTCGCCATCGCAGCGGCGACAAGGCCGAGAGCGGCGGACTTCATCAACTTGTTCATATGTTCTCCTCAGGGGGCGACGTCGGCCGGTTCACAATCCTTGCGCTGGTCAACCTTGCCGCGCGCGGCGCCAAAACCTACGCGACCCCTGCAGCCATCGTGTTGCACCTTCGTGTGGCGCCGGGTCGGGTTCGCATTCGCCCGGCGTCACACGCCCTCCCCGCGCGCCAATCAGCACGCTGGCGGCGAAGACGCGCATACAACAGCTTCGCCGCACTGCAACGTCAAGGCGTCCGATCATAATTTCATCAAGATTCGCAAAGTGGCGAAAACTTGTGCAGAATTCAGGTGATTTGCTCCGCGAAATCGCAGATTGATAACGCGCGCATACGCCTATAACGCGAGTGTGGTGCGCCGCAGCAGACAGCGATTCCATATGCGATATGCGCACGCTGCGTCAGGCTCGGCGACCTTCGCCATGGAGCCGCTCTGGAAATGCGCGCAGGAATGCCAACGGCTCTCGGTCGCGCCGGCTGGCGCGACCGCAAGGCAATGGTTCATATTCTTCGGGCCGGTCGTGGCGCCGGCGTCCCGCGCCGCGCTGGCGGCGCAGCGCCTTAGAAATCCTTCAGGCTGTTGAAGTCGATCGCTTCGAAATAGGCTTCCTTGATCTCGACCGGCGCGCGGCCGGAGATCTGGACGAAGATGCGGCCGTCGATCAGCGCCTGCAGCTCTCCATTCTGGTTGACCAGAACCTTCTGCCGCCCGATGCGCTTGACGGTGCCCTGCGCGCCCATCATGGCGGGATTGCCGAACAGCCCGGCCATGGCGGCGACCATCTGGTTGTTGGCCATAAGTTGGATCTCTACGCTCTCCTTGTCCTTGACGTATGTCGCCTCGGCCATCGAGCCGCCGCCCATGAAGCCCATCGCCTGCCCGGCGTTCTCCTTGTCGCGGCGGGTCCAGCCTTCCATCGGGTCGGGCAGGAAGTCGCTCAGCCCCGCCGCCTTCATCTGCGCGATCAGTTGCGATGCGAAATCCAGCTCCTCCTTCGCCCCGTCCAGATCGCCGGCCTGATAGGCCTCAAGCGCGAATTTGAGCGCATCCTCCACCTCATCGGCGGCTGCGGGCGAGGCGAGGGCGCAAAGCGAGATGGCGGCGATGGCGGTGTAGCGGGGAAGGCTCATGAATCGACTCCGGTTGGATTGGTTCGGTCACGCGGCCGGAGCATAGCGCAGAATGTCGGTCTGCGCGTGGGACAATCGTCGCGCGGAAGCGCTTCCGGCGCGCCTGCCGCCTGATGGGCGAAGCCGGCTTTATGTTCATCATCACGAAGCGGTGAGACCGGCGCCGTCGCGCGCCGCCAGCCTTATCCTGTATAATAGCCCGGTCGCACGAGATTATTGCGCTCGGGCATATCCGACCCGGCGAGAGCGGACGAGTCGCCGAGTGCTGCCGACAGGTCAACCAGGAGAGACTGAGATGCCCCAGATCCAGCCAAGCCGCCGCGGTGTTCTTGTCGCCGGCGCCGCGACAGCCGGAGCCGTGTTGACGATGGGCGCTTCCGGTCTTCTTGTTCCGGCCCGCGCGCAGGGCCTCGCGCCGACGCGAACGATGCGTGGCGGGTCCAACAATTATCTTCCCGGCGCGCCGATCGTTGACCGCATCGGCGGCGGAGGTTTCTGGATGATCGGCACGGTGCGCCGCGCGGGCGACGGCGCCCCGCTCGAGGGCGTGCGCATCCAGATCTGGGCGCATACGAC
>QKHF01000190.1 GCA_003250135.1 Paracoccaceae bacterium
CGGCGGCAAGCCTCATGAACATCAGAACGCCGGGCCAGCGCTCCTCGTCGATGGGCAGACCGAGAAACCCGGCCGCCGCATCGACGTATGCCTCGAGGTCATCCATCTACTCTGCCGGTTGCGCGACCGCCTCAGCCGAGCCGAACTCCTCCGGCGCGTCCGCCCATTCCAGCTTGTGGCAGGCGATCAAGAGCGCGCCGACGATGGCGTAGGCCGCCGCCACCATGGGTGTGACCGCGACGCCGACGGCGGGCCCGTGCATGAAGCCGAAGAAGGTCAGGACCGCGCCGGCCAGCGCGAAGGCGGCGGCGTAGTCGAAACGGCGCTCGATCAGGAACACGCCGATCGCCGCCAGCACGAGGCCGGTCAGGATTGCGCCGCTGCCGAGTACGGCCAGCCCCTCGTAAAGGACGCCGTTCACCGCCATGCCGGAGATAAGCTCCGGCGTGACCTGTACGCCGGCCGCGCCCAGCGCGCCGTCGATCAGCACCTTCGCCCAGGCCGCCAGATGCGGGACGAGGCCCAGCACGATGGCGGGCGCATGCTTCATCGGCGTGGTCTGAAACGCCTGCGCGCCGATCAGCATGCCGATATAGAGCAGGATCGGAGAGATCGCGACGACCGGCACCAGCTTCAGGAACACCGCGAGGATGCCGAACCATGCCAGCGCCAGCACGAAGACGCCGGTGGCGGCCGAGTAGCCGATCCGGCCGCCCATCGATTTCCAGCCGGGATGGCCGATATAGACCGCGTTGGCGAAGGGCGATCCGAGCAGCGTGCCGATCAGCGAGATCGTGCCCTCGGCGGCCAGCGCCTCGGTGGTCGAGTAACAGTCGCCCGCGGCCTCCGCGCTCTCCACATTGTCCATCGCTTCGACCAGGTCATAGACGCCAAACGGGATAGCGGTGACCAGGATGAAGCCGAGGAACTCGAAGCCGGAGAAAACGTGATCGACCGCGGGCAGGGGGATTGAAAAGCCGAAGCTGGCGAAGCTTTCGCTCAGCGCCGAAGCGCTCATGCCGCCGATCTCGGGATAGCCCAGCGCTGCGGCGCCCCAGGCGATGGCCATGCCGACGACGATGGCGACGAGGCCCGCGGGCAGTCCTTTCGGGTAGCGCACGCCGCCGAACCAGCTGACCAGGATGATGGCGAGGCAGGTCAGGCCGATGAT
Source organism: Paracoccaceae bacterium (assembly GCA_003250135.1). Taxonomy (GTDB): domain Bacteria; phylum Pseudomonadota; class Alphaproteobacteria; order Rhodobacterales; family Rhodobacteraceae; genus SZUA-547. Next base: position 1,172 of record QKHF01000190.1, read on the forward strand.
CGAGGTCATAAAGATCTCCATCGCCGGGCGCATGGAGATGAAGGCGATGGAGACGCCCGCCAGCGTGCCCAAAAGCGCGGCGCGCGGGGTGATCTTGCGGATGATCGGGGCCACGAAGCCGCCACCGATCAGGATGAAGCCCTGGATGAACACCCAGGCGAGGCCCGCCTCCCACGCCTTCACCGGATCGCCCGTCTGGCCGAGGATCGGCAGCATGATCACGAAGACCACGATGAACATGTGCGGCACGGAGGGGCCGGAGGGCAGGGCGCAGACGTCCAGACGGCCCTCTTTCTTGGCCAGCTTCCAGCCCATCCAAGCGTAGTACATGTTGCCGAGGAACAGCATCAGGCCGACCGCGGGCAGGATGCGCCCGAAAGTCAGCTCGTCCGGCAGGCCGACCACGTATTTCAGCAAGCCGGTCATCACCAGAAGGTTGACCAGCACGTTGGTGCCGAGGCCGAACAGCGCGTTCCAGTCCCCCGGCGTCCAGAGTTTCGCGACCTTGGCGTCCATTCTCGTTCTCCTAAGAGTCAGGCGGCGCGCGGCGCGCGGCTGAGCGCGTCGGCGAAGGCGGCGGAGTCGCTGACCCAGCCGAAGATCCCGCCCTGGGCCTTGATCATCTCAAGCCCGATGCGATGAAATTCAGGGAAGTAGGAGGCGCAGGCGTCCCCTAACGCCACGCAGCGATAGCCGCGGTCATTCGCCTCCCGGATCGTGGTGTGAACGCAAACCTCCGTCGTCACGCCGCACACCAGCAACGTGTCGACGCCACGATTACGCAACAACTGCTCCAGATCGGTCTGGTGAAACGCGCCCTTGCCGGGCTTGTCGATCACAGGCTCGCCCGGCGCTGGGGCGAGCGCGTCGATGATGTCATGGCCTTCCTCGCCGCGGATCAGGATCCGGCCCATTGGCCCGGCGTCGCCGATGCGTTTCGAGGGCGCGCCGCGCTCCACCTTCGCCGGCGGCGCGTCGGAGAGGTCCGGGCGGTGGCCCTCTCGCGTGTGGATCACCAGCATGCCGTACTCGCGCGCGGCCTCCAGCGCCATTGCGCAGGGCTCGATGGCGCGGCGCAACAGCGAGACGTCGTTGCCGAGGGCCTCTCCGAAGCCGCCGGGTTCCAGAAAGTCGCGCTGCATGTCGATGATGACGAGCGCCGCCTTTTCAGC
>QKHF01000022.1 GCA_003250135.1 Paracoccaceae bacterium
CCGGACCCGGACAAGAACCCGCGCCTGCGTCTGGCGGTGAAGGAAGCGAAGTCGTCCTCGGTCCCGAAGGACGTGATCGAGCGCGCGATCAAGAAGTCGCTGGGCGGCGATGCGGAGAACTACGAGGAGATTCGTTACGAAGGCTACGGCCCGAACGGCGTTGCGATCATCGTCGAGGCGCTCAGCGACAACCGCAACCGCACCGCCTCGAACGTCCGGTCGATCTTTTCCAAGAACGGCGGCAACCTCGGCGAGACCGGCTCGGTCGGCTTCATGTTCGACCGCAAGGGGCAGGTGGTCTACACGGCGGATGCGGGCGACGCCGACACGGTGATGATGGCGGCCATCGAGGCCGGCGCGGAGGACGTGGAAAGTTCGGAGGACGGCCACGTCATCACCTGCGAGGCCACGGACCTGAACGAGGTGTCGACCGCCTTGGAGTCGGAGCTGGGCGAAGCGGAAAGCACCAAGCTGGTCTGGCGGCCTCAGACCACGACCGAGGTCGACGAGGATTCAGGCCGCACCCTGATGAAGCTCATCGAGGCGCTGGAGGATGACGACGACGTTCAGACCGTCACCGCGAATTTCGAGATGTCCGATGAGGTGATGGAGGCGCTGGCGGGATAAGGCCCGCCAACGCAGTCCGGCGCAGCTTACTGTACGGACTTCTCGATCGCTTTGCCGCCGGCCTGAATGTCCTGGCCGACGCCTTCCACGGTGTTGCAGGCCGCAAGGCCGAACGCCGCGATCGCGATCAAAAGGAATGTGCGCATAGTCGGTCTCCGAGTTGAGTTTATCCACGCGGACTATACTGTGTATTAGGCGGAATTAAAGCGACTAGAGCGCCGCGACTGCGGCGCTTTTGTTCGCAAACGGGATCGCGCGCAAGGCCGTGTCGATTGCGCCGCTGAAAAGGGCGGGGTCGGGCCGGGCGAGCGCCATGATGCGCAATCCATGCGCCACCGACATCACATATCGGGCGGTTTCAAGCGTATTGGCGTCGGGCGCGATTTCGCCATCCGCCTTCGCAGCCTCGACAGCCGCCGCCAGCGCGTTTTCGACCTCGATCATGTGCGCGGCGAGAAACTCCCGGTCCTCCGCCTCCGCATCGGCCCGCTCGGCGACCAGGTTGCCCAGCAGGCAGCCGGCCGCGCCCGGCTCTACGCAGGTGAGCAGGAACGCGCGCACCGCTGCGCGCAGCGGGCGGGCCTTCAGTATGGTGTGGATGTTTTCGCAGGACCGCTCGGTATATGTCTCGACCGCGCGGCGCATCATGTCGTTCTTGCAGCCGAAAGCATTGTACAGGCTGGAGCGGTTCAGTCCGGTGGCCTTGGTCAACACGTCGAGCGAAGCGCCGTCATAGCCGACGCGCCGGAATGTTTCCTCGATGGTATGAAGAACGTCTTCCTCGTTAAAGCTCTTTGGCCGCATCATGGTCCTCCGCTCGCGCGGAAGTTAAGAACTTTCGCAAGCAGTTTCAACGCATACGCGTTGTGGACCTGTTAACATTCGTGCGAGCGTGGACTTAGGTGGGTCCGATCGCCTCCGTCTCAAGCTCCGAGGTGTCGTAGCCCATCGCCTCCAGTCCTTCCTCCAGATAATCGGGCAGCATCGGGGCGCCCAGAAGGTAGGTCGAGGTCTTGTTGACCCGGGACTCGCGGGCCTGTTGCGTCAGTTCGGCGAACTCCTCGGCGTCGCCGTCGCCGCGACCCAGCCAATAGAGCGCCACAAGCTCCGCCTGTTCCGTATCGTTCATATCGTCGATCCAGGAGGTCAGCTCATGCGCCGCAGGGTCTTGCGCGCTCTCGCCGTTCTCCTTCTCCTCCTCTTCGTCGTCGCCGAATTCGGTGAGGAGGGCGTCGTCGAGCGTGTCGTCGTCCGCCTCTAGCGGCGTGTCGTTGGAGGCGAACTCACGCGCCTTCAGAATGATCCAGGCGACGGTGTTCGGCGACAGAGCAAGCATGGCGGACCTCCCTTTGGAGCTGCGTCTACGCGAACTTTCGAACGTAGGCCGGGAGGATTCTTTGATCGAGCGCAACTGCGTGACGCGCAATGTTCAGACCCGCCGGCCAGTCGAGGAGCGAAACATAGCATAGCGCCAATCGCGCGGGGAACGCCATCGGCGGACGCATGCCAAATCCCGGCTTTGCTCTGCGGGAGATTGGATTACATTCGCCGCACGCCGTTCAGCCCGAATATAGGGGAAGTTCGCCATGACCGCGCAAATCGCTGAGCTGACGCCCGCCAGGAAACTCGCGGCCCTGACTGGGGATGCGCCTTTCATGTGCTGGCTGGACATCCCCTCGGCGATGACCGCCGATATCGCCGCCGCCGCCGGGTTC